>CAUJIL010000291.1 GCA_963204845.1 Pseudomonadota bacterium
TGGGTGGACACGCGTCAGGCTACGGGCGGGCTGTTGCAGGGCGGTTACGCCGCTGTGACGCTTGCGCGCAGCGTGGCGCCCGACGCCCGCGGCGACGGATATTTCGCGGCGGTGCAGGCCCTATACTGCGCGAAGGCGACCACAAGCACGACAAGGAGCAAGCCCGATGTCATCGCTGACCGCATTCATCTACGACCGCGTGATGGCGCAGGCGGAGGTCGCGTGCCTGCGCGACTGGCGCCGCGAGCTGCTGGCCGGATTGCAGGGCAGCGTGCTCGAGATCGGCGCCGGCACCGGCGCGAACCTCGCGTTCTACCCGGCCGCGGTGCAGCACATCATGCTGTGCGAACCGGACCCCGGGATGCGCAGCGCGCTCACGGCGCGCGCAGGTACGCTGCAGCGTTCGGTCGAGATCCGGCCGATCACGGCCGAGACGCTGGATTTCCCGGACGCGAGCTTCGATCACGTGGTCTCGACGCTGGTCTGCTGTTCGGTGGGCGATCCGGCGCGCGCGCTCGCCCAGATACGGCGCGTGCTCAAGCCCGGTGGCTCGCTGGTGTTCCTCGAACACGTCGCGGCCTGGGACAACCCGGGCCGGCGGCGCTGGCAGGAGCGGCTGAACCCGCTGTGGCGCCGGCTGGCGTCGAACTGCCACCTGAACCGCGAGACCGAGCAGGCGATCCGCGCGGCGGGCTTCGCGATCGACCGGATCCAGCGCGAGAGCATGCGCAAGATCATCCCGCTGGTGCGCCCGAGCATCCGCGGCGTGGCACGTAAACCCGCCTGAGCCGGCTCTTCAGGCGAGCAGGCGGGCGATGTGCAGCGCCTGCGCGCGCAGGCGCCGCTTCTCGATGGCGCGCAGCAGCCGGCTCGGCGGCTGGTGTTCGCCGAGCAGCACGCCCCAGCGGCGCATCACCTCCAGGAACTGCAGCAACAGGAATGCGTGTTCGTCGGGCGGCAGCAGGCGCACGTCGTAGTGCGCGCCGAACGCCGCCCAGTCGTCGCGCGCGCAGCCGCGCGGCCCGAGCAGGCGCGCACTCACCGGCGCGTAGCGGTGCGCGAACAGGTAGACCAGCATGCGGTTCACATCGGCGACCAGCGGACGCGCACGGCGCGCCAGGAAGTCGATCCCGTAGACCTGCCCGCCGCCGAGGAGCAGGTTGTACGGCGTGAAGTCGCCGTGCACCGCGCCGTGCGCGAGCGGCACACCGCGCAACGCATCGAAGTGGCGCGCAAGCGATGCGAAACAGTCGTCGTAGCCCCGCGCGCGCGCCTCGGCGGGCAGCGTCGCGGTGCGCGACCCGATCCGCGCCAGCGCCGCATCGACGTCCAGTGGCTGCAGGGCAACGCCACCGCGCGAATGGAACCACGCGAGCCAGCGCGCGCTCAGCGCGAGCGCCTCGGCGCGCGGCAACCGCTCACGTGCGACACCGTGCAGCACGCGCTGCAGATCGCTGCCCGCGACCCATTCCATGACCACCGCCGGCGGGGTTTCGAGCAGCGCGAATGGCGCCGCGACGCGCAGCCGACCCGCCGGTTCGTGGTAGCTCGCGAGCGCGGCGTGCAGGCGGCGCGCGTGCTGCAGCGGCTGCGCGCGGTCGAGGAAAACCTTCACGGCGACGTCGCGGGGAAACGCCGCCGAGCGCACGCGGTGGATGCGCGCCTCGCGGCGTACGCGCGGCGCCGCGAGCGCCACCCAGTCGGCGGGCGCACCGGTGCTCCGGCAGTACGCGTGCATGACCTGGCCGAGCAATGGATCCACGCGACGCTCCCGCAATCCCGGACGGCCGGCGCGGGGGCGCGGCCTCGAACCCTACTCGACCGCTTCCTTCTGGCGCCCGGCGCGCCGGCGGTCGACTTCTTTCAGCAGCTTCTTGCGCAGGCGGATGCTTTGCGGCGTGACCTCGACCAGTTCGTCGTCGTCGATGAAGTCCAGCGCCTGTTCCAGCGACATGCGGATCGGCGGCGTCAGCAGGATGTTCTCGTCGGAACCGGCGGCCCGGATGTTGGTGAGCTGCTTGCCCTTGGTCGGGTTCACGGCGAGGTCGTTGTCGCGGCTGTGGATGCCGATCAGCTGGCCCTCGTAGACCTCGATGTTCGGCCCGATGAACAGCCGTCCGCGCTCCTGGAGGGCGAACAGCGCGTAGGCGAGCACCTTGCCCGGGACCATCGAGACCAGCACGCCGTTCTGGCGCGCCGCGACCTCGCCGGCCTTCACCGGTCCGTAGTGGTCGAAGATGCTGTTGAGCACGCCGGTGCCCGAGGTCATGGTCAGGAACTGGTTGCGGAAGCCGATGATCCCGCGCGAGGGAATCATGTACTCGAGGCGCACCCGGCCCTTGCCGTCCGGCACCATGTCGCGAAGCTCGCCGCGGCGCTTGCCCATCTCTTCCATGATCGGACCCTGGTGGGTCTCCTCGCAGTCGATCAGCAGCGACTCGTAGGGCTCCTGCTCGACGCCGTCGATAACGCGCCGGATCACCTCGGGGCGCGAGACGCCCATCTCGTAGCCCTCGCGGCGCATCTTCTCGATCAGCACCGAGAGGTGCAGCTCGCCGCGCCCGGAGACCACGAAGCGGTCCGGCGTGCTGCCGTCCTGCACGCGCAGCGCCACGTCGGACAGCAGCTCGCGCTCGAGACGGTCACGGATGTTGCGGCTGGTCACGAACTGGCCTTCACGGCCGGCGAACGGCGAGTCGTTGACCTGGAAAGTCATGCTCACGGTGGGCTGGTCGATGGTCAGCGCGGGCAGCGCCTCCGGCGCGGCCGGGTCGCACAGCGTCGAGGAGATCTTCAGGTTCTCGATGCCGGTGACGCTCACGATGTCGCCCGCCTCGCCTTCGGCGATCTCCGCCTTCTCGAGGCCCATCTGGCCCAGCACCGCATTGATGCGGGCGTTGCGGCGCGTGCCGTCGGCCTCGATCACCACCACCTGCATGCCCGGGCGCGCCACGCCGCGCTTCACGCGGCCGATGCCGATCACGCCGACGTAGCTCGAATAATCGAGTGCGCAGATCTGCATCTGGAACGGCCCGTCGATGTCCGCCGGCGGCGGCGGCACGCGCTCGACGATCAGGTCGAGCAGCGGCGCCATGTCCTCGGCGAGCTGGTCGGGCTCCGGTCCCGCCACGCCGTTCAGCGCCGAGGCGTAGATCACCGGGAAGTCGAGCTGCTCGTCGGTGGCGCCGAGGCGGTCGAACAGGTCGAACACCTGGTCCATCACCCAGTGCGCTCGCGCGCCGGGCCGGTCCACCTTGTTCACCACGACGATCGGGTTGAGGCCGGCTTCGAAGGCCTTGCGCGTCACGAAGCGCGTCTGCGGCATCGGGCCGTCGACCGCGTCGACCAGCAGCAGCACGCTGTCTACCATCGACAGGATGCGCTCGACCTCGCCGCCGAAGTCCGCGTGACCGGGCGTATCGACGATGTTGATGCGGTAACCCTTCCAGTCGATCGCGGTATTCTTCGCGAGGATCGTGATGCCACGCTCGCGTTCCTGATCGTTGGAGTCCATGATGCGCTCCTTGCCCGCATCCCTGCGTCCAAGGGTGCCGCACTGCTGGAACAGCCGGTCGACCAGCGTGGTCTTGCCATGATCGACATGGGCGATGATCGCGATGTTGCGCAGACGTTCCCGCACGGAAGACCTCGATGGATGAAAGGGGGCAGGCAAAAAGGGCCGCGCATTATAGCCAATCGCCCGGTGGCGATCCGGTGATTAATGCCGGCAGGTGCAAATCCATGACGACGTACAGTCGGCCATCGCTCACCGACCGGATGCACCGTGACGGTGCATGGCGCCTCATTTCGGTGCATGGCTGCGCTCCAAAACGGCGCCGTATTCCGCAAGAGCGGTGCACTGACACCGGAAAACGGCGCAAAACACCATGGCACGCTAGTTGCTCATCCCGAACAGACACGCGTGCGGGACCCCAGCCGGCGCCACGCGCTCGAGTTCGCCTTGAAACCCCGGGCCACCGGCCCATCGAAATCCGCACGGAGGAAACCATGTCGGAACAGACGCTGAAACTGATCAAGGAAAACGACGTGAAGTGGGTAGACCTGCGCTTCACCGACACCCTGGGCAAGGAGCAGCACCTCACGATCCCGTCGAGCGAAGTCACCGCGGACTTCTTCGAGGACGGCAAGATGTTCGACGGCAGCTCGATCGCGGGCTGGAAGGCGATCAACGCTTCCGACATGATGCTGATGCCCGACGACGCGAGCGCGGTGCTCGACCCGTTTTTCGAGGAGTCGGCGGTGATCCTGCGCTGCAACATCCTCGAGCCCGACACCAAGCAGGGCTACAACCGTGACCCGCGCTCGATCGCCGCGCGCGCCGAGGAATACATGCGCTCGACCGGTATCGCCGACAGCGCGCTGTTCGGGCCGGAGCCCGAGTTCTTCGTGTTCGACGACGTGAAGTGGCACGCCGATATCAGCGGCGCGATGTACGCGATCCATTCCGAGGAAGCCGCGTGGGCCTCCAAGCACAGCTTCGAGGACGGCAATATCGGCCACCGCCCGGGTGTCAAGGGCGGTTACTTCCCGGTGCCGCCGGTCGATTCGCTGCACGACCTGCGCGCCGCGATGTGCCGCGCGATGGAAAAGATGGGGCTCTACGTCGAGGTGCACCACCACGAGGTCGGTACGGCGGGCCAGTGCGAGATCGGCGTCGGTCCGGCAGCGATCGTGCGCAAGGCCGACGAGGTGCAGATCCTGAAGTACTGCGTGCACAACGTCGCGCACGCCTACGGCAAGACCGCGACCTTCATGCCGAAGCCGCTGGTCGGTGACAACGGCTCGGGCATGCACGTGCACATGTCGATCTCCAAGGGCGGCAAGAACCTGATGGCCGGCGACGGTTACGGCGGCCTCAGCGAGACGGCGCTGTACATGATCGGCGGCATCATCAAGCACGCGCGTGCGATCAACGCGTTCACCAACCCCGGCACGAACTCCTACAAGCGTCTGGTGCCGGGCTACGAGGCACCGGTGATGCTGGCCTACTCGGCGCGCAACCGCTCGGCCTCGATCCGCATCCCGGCGGTCTCGAGCCCGAAGGCGCGCCGCATCGAGGTGCGTTTCCCGGATCCGGGCGCGAACCCGTACCTGGGCTTCGCGGCGCTGCTGATGGCCGGACTCGACGGCATCCAGAACAAGATCCACCCGGGCGATGCGCTGGACAAGAACCTCTACGACCTGCCGCCGGAAGAGTCGGCGCAGGTGCCGACCGTCGCCCACAGCCTCGACATGGCGCTGGCCGCGCTGAACGCGGACCGCGCGTTCCTCACCGCCGGCGGCGTGTTCGACGACGACATGATCGACGCCTACATCGAACTCAAGATGGCCGAGGTGGAGCGGTTCGAGATGACGCCGCATCCGGTCGAGTTCGACATGTACTACTCGGTCTGATCAACTCGATCAGGCAGACAGGAATAGGGCGGCCTTCTGCGGCCGCCCTTTTTCGTGGACGTCATCGCGCTGGGATGCGCTTGGAGTGTGGACTCTGCTGCGGCCCGATCTGAATCTGGCGTGGGACCCCCGCCTCCGCGGGGGTGACGTTGCAGGGAAGGCGCTGGCTCCGCAAATGACCACCGTCATGCCCGCGAAGGCGGGCATCCACGCAAGTCTGATATGGCGCACGACGTTTCCTACCCGCTCAATTAAGCGGGCCTCGGGCGCGGCTCAGCCGCGCCTTGTCGCCGCCAGATGTCACACCCAGAAACTTTCCAAGTTGTGTCAGGAAACTGCGAGAAAGCCGTGCTAAAGGTCCGGTGTCACGGGGGAAACCAGGATCACGGATGCCTTGGTGACAAGGGGCGCTGCGGCGCCGTCTTTCCCCACGCATCTCTCTCGGACCGGGTCCCTTTCGCCCTCATGCAGGCTTCCATCGGCAACTCGACAGTGAGCGCCCGCGCTGCGCTGACGGCGCTCGTGGCGGAGTTGCGGGGAGAAGGGCAGGGCAGCTCGGCCCGCGGCCAGGCAGATGCCTTGATGCTGCCGGTGCTGCTGCTGCTCTACGTGGCGGCGATGACCATGTT
>CAUJIL010000292.1 GCA_963204845.1 Pseudomonadota bacterium
TCGCGGTGCGCGGCGACGAAATCGTCGCAGTGGGCGATACTGCCAGCTTGCTCTCGCTCGCCGGACCTGCCACCGAACGCATCGACCTGCTCGGGCGCATGATGATTCCCGGGCTGCAGGATGCGCACATCCATGCGCTCGGCATCGTGCCCGGTGCCGGCTGCGACCTCGACAACCGCCCGCTGTCGCTGGTGGAGCTTGCACGCTTCGTCGCCGACTGTGATCGTCGCGCGCCCGGCGGGGTGCGCGAGGTGCTGCTGGTGCGCCAGTGGAACTACGCGCAGGGCAACGCGCCCGCCGCCGGACTCCGGAACCTGCGCGAGGCGCTGGATGCCGCCAGCCGTTCCCGTCCCATCGTGCTGCTCGGCAGCGACGGGCACCACGGCGCCGCCAACTCGCTGGCGCTGGCGCGCGCGCGCGCGCCCGACGGCACGCGCATCGGCCTGTCGGCGACCAGCCTGCGGAGCGTGTTTGCCGGTTATCGCGAGTTCGTCGGGGTCGATGCGCGGGGCGAACCCGACGGCAGCGTCAACGAGGAGGCGCGCGATCTGATCCATCCGGCCACGCTGGACGATACGATCGGTGTGCCGGCTGACGAGGATCTGCCGCAGGTCGCCCGCCTGCTGCTCCAGTCCGGAATCACCTCGATCCTGGATCCGGCGGCCACGCTGCCGACGCTGGAACGTTACCGGCGCCTGATCGCCGCGGGTGCCGGCGCTCCGCGCCTCGCGGTCGCGCTGCACCTGGACCCGCGCGAGTTCCGCTCGCCCGCCGACGGCCCGATCGACGTGGCAGCGATGGTCGCGCGCGCACGCCAGCTCCGATCTGCGTGGTCCGGCACGCCGGGGCTGCGCATCGTCGCGACCAAGCTGTTCGTCGACGGCGTGCTCGAAGGCAATCCGCTGGCTGATCCGCCCACCCTGCCGAACGCCGCGCTGCTGGAGCCGTACCTGCAGCCGCTGTTCCGCTACGATGCCCAGCTCGGCATGCCGGTCCCGGTGGGCTACGTCGACACGGGTTCCAGCGTCTGCCGCGAGGTGCAGGCAAACCCCGAAGCGTGGACTGCGGTAGAGCGGCGTGAGCGTTTCCGTTCCCGCCACGGCTTCCTGCCCGCGCAGTGCGCGCGTGGCAACGGCGTGCTCATGCTGAACGAATCCTTCGTGCGCGACTACGTGATCGCGATGGGTCGGGCCGGTTTCGCGGTGCACGCGCACGCGATCGGTGACCGGGCGGTGCGGGTGGCGCTCGCGGGCTTCGAGGCAGCGCGCGCGGCCGGGGCCGAAGTCGCGCCGCCGCACACGCTGGTGCACGCGCAACTCGTGCATCCGGCGGATCGGATGCGCATCGCTGCGATGGGAACACCCGTCGTATTCACGTTCGCGTGGGCGGTCGGGGATCCCGCCTACGACATGAGCGTGATTCCGTTCATCGACCGCATCGACGGCGCGGGCGGGTTGTACCGCCCCGAGGGCTACTACCTGCGCAACGCCTATCCGGCCGCGAGCATAGCGGCCGCGGGCGGGCTGGTCGTGGCCGGCAGCGACGCGCCGGTCGACACGCGCGATCCGCGGCCGTTTCGCAACGTCGAAGCGGCGTTGACGCGCCGCGCCGACCACGGTCCGCCGCTCAATGCCGCCGAGGCCCTCGACATCCACGCGGCGATTGCGGCGTACACGCGCCACGCGGCCGTGGTCCTGGGCCAGGTCGACCGCAGCGGCACCATCACGGCCGGGAAGCAGGCGGACCTGATCGTGCTGGACCGCAACATCGTCGAGTTGGCCGAGCGCGGGCGCAGCGAGCGCATCGGCGGCACGCGGGTGTTGCTGACCCTGGTAGGTGGACGTCCCGTTCATCGCGATCCGCCGTTCATTCACTGAATTGCCGACGCCTTCACAACAAAGTTTCGAGGCGACCGCGGCCGGCACTAGGCGCGGGCCGGAATTCGTTCTAGGCTGTGCACCACAGCACGCGATACCGCAACGGCGGGGTATTCTCGCGTACGCTCGATCGGGAACGGAACCACCAGCAAATCCAGCCGTGTCCGCGGTGGCACGGCCCTTCATGGAGCGATAGGTCATGCCCAGGATTCATCGTATGTTTGCCCGTGATGGCCTGACGGAGTCGGCGATCCAGCGGGATCTGTTCGAGGATCCGGCGGCCAGCGGCGACGGCGTGTCGCTGGCGGCGGGGCCATCGCAAGACGAGGGAATCGGTGCCCCGCCTGCGGGCAGCACCGACTCGGGGCTCCCCGCTGCAACGGCAGCCGTGATGCCGGACCCGACCGACGGCTTCGTGCCGGCGTGGCGAGGCTTCGGTCGTGACAGTGGCTGGCTCGACGAGGTACGGGCGGCCGCGACGCTGCTCGATGCCGCGGGCAACGGCCAGCGCGTGGAGCGGACCACGGACGTGGCGGCGGACTCCGCATCGGACCTCGGCCAGTCCCCGGGTGCCGCGCTGCCCGTCTACTCGATCAACCAGGTCGGCGATTACATCAAGCAGGGCTTCTGGGACTGGTTCGGCGGCGGCTACCGCTCGTACAACATGAGTGCGTCCGGAACCGGTGCCAACAGCGGCACGCTGTATTACGACTACGACGGATTCTCCGGCATCACCGGTGCCGGCACCGACTCCGACGGCTTGTCGTTGGCGCGCCGGGCGCTGGTGGACGACGCGCTCGACTACATCGGCGAGATGCTCGGCATCAACTTCGTCCACGCCAGCGCGCCTTCCGGCGGTGTGGACCTGTACTTCAAGGACAACGCCAGCGGCGCCTTCGCGAATTCGGAGCTCTACGGGTCCGGCAACGGCACCACGGGCCACAAGTACATCGACTACTCATGGGTCAATATCGAATCGACCTGGTCGGGCGGCACCTCGACCGTCAATGACTACACCTACCAGACGATCATCCACGAGGTGGGTCACGCGCTGGGCCTGGGTCATGCGGGCCACTACAACAACACCG
>CAUJIL010000293.1 GCA_963204845.1 Pseudomonadota bacterium
GAGCGCGCTGGGCGGCAGCACCACGGCGTTGCCGATATCGCCCAGCGGTTCCCAGACCAACGTGGCCGACGAGTGGGCGCGCTTCATGAAGCAGAGCCCGGAGCAGATCACGCTCTACACGCTCGATATCGACAAGGTCACGAACGGCCAGGGCCCGGGGTGGACCGCGCTGCTGAAGAGCATGGCGGCGGTCAGCGGCGGCAAGTACTTCGACGTCAGTTCCGGCGTGGCGCAGAACATCGTCGATGCGCTGAACACCGCGCTCAGCGAGATCCTCGCGGCCAACAGCGTGTTCGCGTCGGTGAGCCTCCCGGCCAGCGCGAACACGCAGAGCACCTTCCTGAACCAGGTGTTCATCGGCATGTTCCGCCCCGATCCGAATGCGATGGCGCGCTGGAACGGCAACCTGAAGCAGTACAAGCTCGGCATCTCCGGCGGCGACGTCAAGCTGCTGGATGCGGCCACCACGCAGGCGATCAACCCGAGTACCGGATTCATCACCGAGTGCGCCCGCAGTTACTGGACGCCGACCGCCGTCGATACGTACTGGGCGCACAGTCCGCAGGGCGATTGCCTCGCGGTCGCGAACTCGAAGGCGTCGAACTATCCGGACGGCCCGCTGGTCGAGAAGGGGGCGCAGGGCTACATCCTGCGCAGCTCGACCACGCGCACCGTCAAGACCTGCTCGGCGACGTTCGGGTCGTGCACCGGTCTGACGAACTTCGAGGACGGCAACGCCGCGATCACGAAGACACTGCTAGGCAACGCGTCGATGACCAATGCCACGCGCACCAACATGATCAACTGGGCGCGTGGCCTCGATACCGGCGTCAACCCGCCGGACGAGCGCGTCAACGGCGTGACCAGTGCCGAAATGCGCGCCTCCGCGCACGGCGACGTGGTGCATTCGCGACCGGTGGCAATCAACTACGGCACCGACGCCGACCCGAAGGTGGTGGTGTTCTATTCCGGCAACGACGGCATGCTGCGTGCCATCAACGGCAACCGCAGCGCCAGTATCGGGTCGCCGGTCACGGCGTCCACGCACACGGCCGGCAAGGAGATGTGGTCCTTCGTGCCGCCGGAATTCTGGGGTCAGATCAAGCGGCTGTACGAGAACAACGTGCAGATCAGCTACCCGGCCGTCACCACCGGCTCGCCGCTGCCCAAGCCCTACGGCATCGACGGTCCGATCACGGCGTACAAGGGTGATGTGAGCGGCACGCCGAAGGTGTTCCTGTACGCTGGCATGCGCCGCGGTGGCCGTGCCTTGTACGCCTTCGATGTCACGACGCCGGATACACCGGTGCTGAAATGGAAGCGCGGTTGCCCGAACCAGGCCAACGACACCGACTGCACGAACGATGGCACGAACGGCAACTGGACCGGCATCGGCCAGACGTGGTCGAACGCGGTGCCGGTCAGGGTCGAGAACTACGCCAAGCCGGTGTTGCTGATGGGGGGTGGTTACGACGCCTGCGAGGACCACGATGGTGGCGCTGGCGGTGCGACGCACAACTGCGTCAGCACCAACAAGGGCAACCGGATCTACGTGATCGATGCGGACACCGGCGTCCTGCTGCAGACGTTCACCACCGACCGCGCCGTCTCCGCGGCGATCACGCCGGTCCTGAGCGACGACGATGACGGCTACCTCGAATTCGTCTACGCGGCGGACACCGCGGGCAACCTGTACCGCATTGCCGGGGCGACCGCCAGCGTGGCGATCGGCAACACGGCGCCGGGCAGCTGGACGATCACCAAGATCGCCTCGTTGGGCTGCGATACCGTCGCTGCCTGCACGCAGCAGCGGAAATTCCTCTTCCAGCCCGACGTGGTGCGCAACGGCCAGGGCTTCTGGATCATGGTCGGCTCGGGCGATCGCGAGAAACCGCTCGAGACCTACGTGGCGGCCAGCGAGGTGCAGAACCATTTCTTCGCGGTGCGCGACGAGCCGACGGTGAGCACCTGGCTGGCCGATGAGGCAAGCGGTGCGCGCTGCAGTGCCTCGCTGCTGTGCATGGCTTCGCTGGCCGAGGTGCCGTCGGACCCGACGCAGAACCCCGACATGTCGGGCAAGAAGGGTTGGTACCTGCCGCTGGCGGCAACCGAGAGCGTGGTGACGTCGGCGATCACGGTCACGAACCGCCTGACGTTCAGCACCTTCAAGCCGGCCGGCTACGACGCCCTGGCCTGCGGCCCGACGCTCGGGGAATCGAACGTCTACAATCTGCTCTACGAGAATGCCGCGCCGTTCCATAGCGGTGAGGACCGGTTCGAGCCGATCAATGGCGGCGGTCTGCCGCCGTCGCCGGTCGCCGGCAAGGTGATCCTCGACGATGGCACCACGGTGCCGTTCCTGATCGGCGGCAGCGGCGACTCGCCGCTCGAGGCCACGAATCCGAATACGGCGTCGGACTTCGAACAACCGAAAACCCGCGTGTACTGGCACATCCAGAAATGACAGAACACATCACGACCGGATCCTTGCTGCTGTCCGCCCGGCCTCGGCCGGGTGGGCAGCGTGGTTTCACGCTGGTCGAGATGATGACCGCGCTGCTGATCCTGGCGATCCTGGCCACGGTGGGCATTCCCAGTTTCCGCAATGCCACGCTGGGCAGCCGGCTGAGCACCGATGCCAACGAACTGCTCGCCAGCGCCTACCTCGCGCGCAGCGAGGCAATGAAGCGCAACCTCGAGGTGACGTTGTGCGTGTCGGCCAACGGTACCTCCTGTGCCGCCAGCGGTGGCTGGGAACAGGGCTGGATCGTGATCGACGAGAGCTCGGGCGACGTGGTCGCGCGATATCCCGCACGGCGCAGCGGGTTCAAGGTGATCGCGAAGAATGCCGGCAACGCGGCGTTCTACCAGATGGAGTTCCAGCCTTCGGGTGTCGGTGTAGAGCTCGATACCGGCTCGGTTCCGGTGACGCTGACCGTGTGCCGCGGCGCACCCGATGTCGGCAAGCAGGAGCGCGTGGTCACGGTGTCGAACACCGGCAAGCCGCGCATCACCAGCACCGAAGCCGGTTCCTGTTCCTGATCGACGCCCCGCTTCAGTCACAGTTCAGCGGGCTCCCGTCACTGTCTTCGACGATGCCGTCGCCGTCGCGGTCGAGTGCGGCGCGCGGCCGGCCGGTCATCGCGAGAATCAGTTGCCGCGCGTGGCGCGGATCGTCGTCCGCCGGGCAATAGGTGAAACTGCCGAACTCCGCCACGCGACCGTCGGGCAGGTAGCGCAGGTAGGGGCGCGTTCCCGATGCGCTCCAGCGGATGTGCCCGCGGCGCGTCAGTTCCGACAACAGCAGGACGCGTTCCCCGGAATCGACCCGGCGGTTCACGTTCGCGTCGAGGAACACCAGCGTGGGTTGCCCCCGCCAGTCGCGCGCGCAGGAGCTGCCGTCCGTGGTACCGCACAGCGTGACCTCGCGATGCTGCGTGATCGCGTTCTGGCGCGCGAAGCCGAGCAACGCGCGCAGCTGCAGCATGCTGTTGTTGGCGTGATTGACCGCGACGAGGTGGCCGATACCGGGTATGCCGATGCCGAGCAGGATGCCGAGCACCGCGAGTGCGGTCAGCAATTCGGCGAGCGTCAGGCCATGCTGGTCTGGCCGCAACGAGCCCGTCCGTGGGCGCTGCGTGTCCATGCCGCGATCCTCCGTCCCTGGAGTGGTGCGCGTCCTTGTGCACCGTGCGCGAACCGTAGCGTGCGACAGTCAAGGAGTATGTAGGAGATGTCGGGGCGGGCACAGCCCGGACGATCCTTCGGCTGTAGGTCCGGGCTATGCCCGGACATGGTGTTCGGCCACAGGCCGAACCTACGGGGCGTGCCCGGCCGCACGCTGAACCTGCGCCGGTCCTTCGCTCGTAGGTCCGGGCTGTGCCCGGACATTTGGTTCGGACAATGTTCAGCCGCAGGCCGGTCAAAACCAGGACCCGCACTGCCACGGCGAACCATCCTGGCGCGCGCGTGGCAGTGAGGTCTGGTTCTGGCCCTCCGTGGCCGTTCGCTCCGTCCTGGAGCTATCCGTCCGTGGACTATCGCGAGTCCCTTCGCGATGGCTGTGCACGCTAGCGCACGCGCAGCGGCGCGTCTGTAGGACTATTCGTTAGCGAATCAGTCGATGCCGAGTTTCTGCAGCCGGTAGCGCAGCGAGCGAAACGACATCCCGAGTCGCTTCGCGGCCGCGGTGCGATTCCAGCGCTCGAGTTCCAGCGCTCTGACGATGATGCGCCGCTCGAGGTCCTCGAGGTATTCCTCGAGCGGCACGTCGGGCAACTCGCCGTGCAGTGGCGCCGGTTGCGCCTCGCGTGCCGCCTCGTGCGGCGGTACATCCAGGCACAGGTCCGCGGCGTGGATCGTGCGCCCGTCGCAGAGCGTGAACGCGCGCTCGAGGATGTTCTCGAGTTCGCGCACGTTGCCCGGGAACGGGTAGCCATCGAGGGCGCGCAGCGCATCCGCATGCAGGCGCGGCGCCGCGCCTCCGTACTCGCCGGCGAGCCTGCGGATGCACGCTTCCGCGAGCTGCGGAATATCGGCGCGCCGCTCGCGCAGGCTGGGCACGCGCAGTTCGATCACGTTGATGCGGTAGAACAGGTCGCGGCGGAAGCGGCCCTGCTCGACTTCTTCGGCGAGGTTCTTGTGCGTCGCGCTGAGGATGCGCACGTCGACGCGCGTTTCCTGCTCGGCGCCCACCGCGCGCACGGCCTTTTCCTGGATCGCGCGCAACAGCTTCACCTGCATCGGCAGTGGCAGGTCGGCCACCTCGTCGAGGACCAGCGTGCCGCCGTGGGCGGCCTGGAACAGACCCTGCTTGTCGTTGATCGCGCCGGTGAAGCTGCCCTTGCGGTGGCCGAAGAACTCGCTCTCCATCAGTTCGCCGGGGATCGCGCCGCAGTTCACCGGCACGAACGGCGCGCTGGCGCGCGGGCCGTTGGCATGGATCAGGCGTGCGACCATCTCCTTGCCGGTGCCCGACTCGCCGGTGATGTAGACCGGCGCCTGGCTGCGCGCCAGCCGCACGATCTGCGTGCGCAGCGCCTGCATCGGCTCGGTGTCGCCGAGCAGTTGTACATCCGCGGGGCACTTCAGCGCGCCCGCCGCGCCGCCCGCGCGCAGTGCGTTGCCGACCAGCGTGCGCAGCCGCTCCAGATCGATCGGTTTGGACAGGAAATCGAAGGCGCCCGCCTTCATCGATTCGATCGCGAGTTCGATGCTGCCGAAGGCGGTAATCACCGCAACCGGCAGGCCTTCGTGGTGCTGCTGGACGTGCTCGATGAACTGCAGTCCGGTGCCGTCGGGCAGCTTCATGTCGGTGAGGCAGAAATCGAACTGCCGCCGCTCGAGCATGCGGAGCGCGCCGTCGAGGTTCTCCGCGCAGAAGGCGTCGAAGCCCATGCGGCGGATCGTCATCGCCAGCAGTTCACGGATATCGGGTTCGTCGTCGACGATCAGGATCGCTGGGCTGCTCATGTTCCTTGCCCGTGTGCTGCGCCCGCGGCCTGCACGGCCTCGGTACCGGCTGCCGTGCGCCGCAGCGGGTGGCCGAAGTTCAGGCGGAAACAGCTGCCGCTGTCCGGCGTGTTCACGTATTCCAGGCGCACCTGGTTAGCTTCGCAGAGTTCGCGCGCGAGGTACAGGCCGAGTCCGGTGCCGCCGTGTTCGGTCGTGAAGAACGGCTCGAACACGTTGCCGACCATCTCGGCGGGGATGCCGCTGCCCTGATCGATCACCTCGACGCGGGCGAGCCCGCTCTCGGGCTCCGCACCCAGCACGATGCGCAGCGTCGCATGTCCGGTGGTGCGTTGGCTGTAGCGCAGTCCGTTCTCGCACAGGTTCGTCATCACCTGGCGCAGGTGCGTCGGGTCGAGGCGCGCCTCCAGCGCGCTGGAGGCTGGGTCGACCGTGACCGTGATCGAGACCGCGGAGTCACGCGGCGGGAATTCGTCGGCAAAGCGCTGCAGCCACTCGCCGAGCCGGATCCTCTCGGGGCGCGGCTGCTGCCCGCGCGAGAG
>CAUJIL010000294.1 GCA_963204845.1 Pseudomonadota bacterium
TCGCGCTGCCGCCTGTCGTCGAGAGCGCGGCCACCGCATAGGTCGTCGGATGAACCGTGTACACGGCCCCCGCCGATCCGGTCTTGACGAGGTAGCGATCGAGTGCCGAGTCGTACCAGGCAGAGTTGCCCGAAGCCGCGACGACTTCTGAGACACCAGTGCCAGAGAAGGTGATCTGCGACAGCGCGTGCGTTGCGATGTCGAGCAGCAGTCCGCCATTGCTCGGCACGTAGGCGTTGCCGAAGAACATGACCTTCCCGCGCAGGGTATCGACCGCGCTCGCGCGGTAGTACGTGGAATCCCCGTTTTGCGGCCACACCGCGCGCTGCGCCCATGCACCAGTCGTCGGGTTGCGACTGTGGACCGCCGAGTTGCCGGTGAAGTAGATCGTGCCGTCGCGCGGATCGACACAGATCGCCCGCGCGTAGCTCGATGCGGGCGCGTCAGGGTAAGTGCCGTTCGCGCGCCAGTCGTTCGTGCTCAGGTCGAACGCCACGCACTCGGTGTCCGAGTGGTTGCCGTCCCCCCACTGCGACCCATTCATGACGCGGACCAGTTCGTTGCCGACGGAGTGCAGCGAGTAGTACAAGTGCGCCGAGGACGGCCGACCATCGCCGTAGTACGGGACGTTCAGACTGATCTGTCCGGCCGGCGTGGGCTGGCGCAGGATCGTCCACGTGGGAGAGGCCGCCGACAGATCGAGCTTGTACGCCTCGTTTCCGGCGTAGTCAGCGTGCCCGCCCATGCCGGCGATGTAGACCGCCGAGCCTTTCGCGGTGAAGCCGTTCCATGCGTCGAGGCGGCCGTTGTACGCGCCACCAGGATTCGCGCTCGGCGTGACGCCAGAGAACGCGGCCGTACCGGATAGCTGCCCCCATTGCCAGCGAGCAAGTGCGTTGCGCCATGCAGGCCGGCCACCCGCCGCCAGCACGTTGATCTGCACCGTTGCGGTTGCGCGCGTCATAGCGTCACCAGCGTCGGTCGGTTGGCGTTGGCCCACGCCGGATGGTGGCCCTTGCCACTCTTGTCCGACACGTCGGTCGGCGTCGGGTTGATGCACGAGTACCAGCGATCCGGGTCGGTCGTGTCGTCGGCCGTCAGCGCGAGCTTGGCCTGCACCTCGGCAAGACTGAGCGCGCGGTTGTACAGCAGCAGGTGCCGCAGCGTGCCGCTCGGCGTCTCGCTGTTCGCGCTGCCGCTCGCGGTCCACGGCGACGCGCCGAACCGGAACTTGAGCGGAGCACCCGACAGAGCCACCGAGTCCCCCGCAATCGAGAACACCTTCTCGATCACAAAGCTCGGGTTGCCCTCCAAGTCAGGCCAGAACCGGAACCGAATCTGAGTGCCGCCGTTGATGAGTTCGACCGTGCGGGCTTGCGAATACCAGACGCCCTTCGTGACCAGGAGCGACGACCCGCCCGGCGAGGCGATGAAGTCGCTGCCGCCCGGTGCGACCAGCTCGTGATAGTGCGTCGTGAAGCCCGACCCGTAGTTCAGCGCTTGGCCGTTCGAGTCATGCGTCCCATCGCACGGATACGGATGCGTTCCGATGTAGTCCCACCCGCCGACGAACGTGTCATCGGCTCGGCAGTGCCACGCCACTGCGTAGTACCCGGTTTGCTGGACATAGCGCGCCTTCCAGATCGCGGTATGCGAGAACGCCGGCACCATGTTCGCTCCGGTCCAGTCGAGGCCGATGTCGCTGCCCGCGACGTTGTTGCTCGGGAACAGCAGTCCGGTCTGAGGTTGGACGGATGAGCGTGGCGTGATGCCCCAGACAGGCAGATCGTTGTATGCGCTCGCCAGGGCCCAGCTCGATGAGCTCGTCACGCGCGCGCGCGCCGCCGCAGCGCCGGTCGCGCCATGCTCGGCAGCGTATGCGAGCGCCGCGAGGTTCATGCCGAGGAACGAGGTCGTGAAGTCGCTCCCGTCGCTGGGCGTCACCAGCTCGCTCTCGTTGTCGAAGATAGACAGTCCGCTGGCAGCCGATACGCTGGCGTTCAGACCCAGCCCGGCGCAGTAGGTCGCATAGCACTGGCCGAAATTCGAGTACCAGGTGTCGACCGGGAAGCCCGCGTCGTCGGTGCCGATTGGCAGCTTGTACGCGGACCCGCGGCGCCAGTTGAAGTTGCCGGCTGATCCATCCCCGAACAGCCCGACCGCGAACTTGTACCCGTGGTTGCGCACCGCGATGAGCTCGGCGCTCGGCGTGATCGGCAGGCCCAGGTTCGACATCTCGCCGAACGCGATCCCCATGTACGCTTCCATCCACGGCGCGCACCACCACGCCGCGATTCCGCCGGGCGTGCCGTAGGGCGACCCGCCGCCCGACGAGTAGTGCCCGAGCACGCCGAGGTTGTTCACGAACGCGCCCGCACCCAATGCCCCGGTGATGTAACGCCCGTGGTAGGCGAGGATGTTCGCGTTCATCGAAGCGAGCAGGCTCGCGTAGCAAGGATGCGTCGTCGGCGTGATGGCGAGCGTCTGCGCCAGGTGCAGCAGCGCCCACGCCGCGCCGCGCGTCTCGTTGTTCGTGTAGCTCAGGATGACGCCATCGGCGTTGTTGCGGTTCGTCGGCTGCTGCCAGAGGTAGTTGTTCGCCACCCACATGAGCGCTTCGTCGAGAAACCACCAGCGGCCGGTGACGAGCCACGGGATCATTGCGTACTGCGGCTGATGCGAGGCATCGTCGCCGGTTCCGTTCGTCCCGCCCGTGCCGGGCCTGCCCTGCTGCACCAGCGTCGTCCGATTGGCGAACGCGAGCGGTTCATCCCCGAACCCTTCGTCGCGCGCGTGGATCGACCACGATCCGCCGCACAGCCCGTTGGCCATCATCGTGCGGTACGCCCGCGCGTCGGCCCCCGACGATAGGAACAGCGCCATGTTGTTCGGGTGGACCCCGATGCGCTGCTGCCATCCGGTGCTGTTGAGCGCGGTCCCGCCGTCACCGATCCAGTTCGGCGAGTACGTCTGCGTGACCGACGCATAGGCCGCGCTCGTCGGCGCCGTCCATCCGTAATTTGGGACAAGCTTCGTCGCCATCAGGTACGCGGTGTCGTGCTTCGGCTCGATCTGCGGATCGGTGCCGGCCCAGTACGACCAGTGCTTGAACGACGCCGCCGTGTTGTTGATGAGCGGGACGCGCGTGTGGTGCTTGATGTCGATGGACTGGCTGAACCGCTGCACGCCGGCGATCGTGAGCGTCCAGGTGCGGATGTCGTTCGTCGTGCTCAGGAGCAGCGGGCAGTTCTCGGCCCACGGGAAAATCTCGACCGCGCCGCCCTTGTAGAGCCGCACGTCGAACCACGCGACCAGCGTCGTCGATCCGGCGATCGGGCGGCGATAGATCCAGTTGCTCATCACCGGCCCGGTGCAGACCGTGCGATGGCGTGCCGCGGTGCCGATCAAGCTGTTGAGCGTGAACGAATCGCCGCCGGCCGCGAGCGTCACGGTCGGCATCGCCGCGGCCAGGTCCGCCTCCGTCAGCGCCGTGCCGCTGCGGTTCGTGCCGCTGGCCGAGAGGGCGATCGGCTTGAGCACGGCCGCCGAGCACGTCGCGCGTCCGGCGATGATCGCGTGCCTGAGCGAGCCGTCCGGCCAGTAGGT
>CAUJIL010000295.1 GCA_963204845.1 Pseudomonadota bacterium
GGACGCAGCCGTGCGCGTCCTGCGATCGGCCGTGGCCAGGTAACACGGGAGGGTTCGGGACATGAACAACAAGAACTGGATTGCACTGGTCGCCGCGATCACCGCCCAGACGTGCGTGGCCGACGACATCCTGTCGGCGTATCGCGAGGCGCTCGAGAACGACCCCGAATACAGTGCGGCGCTTGCGCAGTACGCGGCGATCGAGCAGCGGGTGCCGCAGAGCTTCGCGGCATTGCTGCCGGCGGTGACGTTGAGCGCGAACTCGGCGGCGAACGACTCCGACAGCGACACCTACGGGCGCCAGAGCTACAACAGCAACGCCTGGGCGGTGCGCCTCACGCAGCCGCTGCTGCGCTGGGACAGCAAGATCGAGCACGACCAGACCAAGGTGCTGGTCGACCAGGCGCGCGCCGAGCTCGAGATCGCGCGCCAGGATCTGGTGGTGCGCCTGAGCCAGGCGTACTTCGACGTGTTGTACGCGCAGGACGCGCTGACGTTCATCGAGAGCGAACGCGCTGCGATTTCCGAGCAGCTTGCTTCCGCGAACCGCCGCTTCGAGCTCGGCACCGCTTCGATCACCGATGTGCGCGATGCGAAGGCGCGCTTCGACATCGTCTCGGCGCAGCAGATCGCGGCGCGCAACGAGGTGGCGGCGAAAAGCGAGGCGCTGCGCGCGATCACGAACCGCTATCCGGGCGCGCTGTCCCCGCTCGCCGAGGGCGTGACGCTGCACGAGCCCGCGCCGAACGACATGGAGGCATGGGTGAGCTCGGCGGTCACCGAGGGTCTGCCGGTGGTGGCGGGGCAGGCCGCGCTCGAGATCGCGCGCATGGAGACGAAGAAGGCACGCGCCGGGCACCTGCCGAAAATCGACCTGACCGCGAGCTACGGCGAGACGAACTCGGGCACGATCACCACGCTGAACACCGATCTGGACGAGCACAGCGTAGGTGTGCAGCTCTCGCTGCCGCTCTACTCCGGTGGCGGCACGGTGGCGCGCCAGCGCGAGACCGCGAAGCTGCTCGAGAAGGCGATGGCCGAGCTCGACGGCGCGCGTCGCTCGAGCGCACTGCAGACGCGCCAGGCGTATCTGAATGCCACCGCCGGCCTGGCGCAGGTGGCGGCGCTGGAAGAGGCGCTGCGATCGGCCGATACCGCGCTGGCGGCGAACCAGCGCGGGCTCGAGCTCGGCGTGCGCGCGAACATCGACGTGCTGAACGCGCGCCAGCAGGTTTCCGAAACGCAGCGTGACCTGGCGCGCGCGCGTTACGAGACGCTGATGTCGCTGCTGCGCCTGAAGGCGGCGGCCGGCCGGCTCGCCGAAACCGACGTGCAGGAGATCAACGCGCTGCTCGCGGCCCGCTGAGGCCGCGCGCTCACTCGAACTGCTGCCCGATCTGCAGGTACAGCGCGCGTTGGTGTCCCTCGCCGATGCCGGCGCCGAGGAACACCGGCCCGAACGGCGACTCGATGCCGAGGAACACGCTGCCGGCGAAGATCAGCTCGTCGAGCGCGACGTCGTTGCGGCGCAGCCACGCGTTGCCGGCCTCGAGGCTGGCGCCGGCATAGACCGGCAGGTCGGTCGGCAGCAGCGACTGCTGGTTCAGCCGCCGGTACCAGACCAGGCTGGCCAGTCCCAGGTAATTGCCGGCCAGCGAATCGCGCGTGTAGCCCGACAGCGACTGGAAGCCGCCCAGCGTGAACACCTGCGAGGGCAACGTGATGCGGTCCGGGTCGGCGGCGTCGAAGTCGACGTCGAGCTCCGACCAGCGCAGGTTCGCGCTCAGCACGTTGCGACCGAAGGAGCGCACCAGTTGCGCGCGCGTGGTCCAGGCCTCGTAGTCGGTTCCCGCTCCCCACGATTCACGCCCGTCGTCGAAGCGGCTGCCGAAGCGCAGGCCGTGCGTGGGGAAATTCGTGCGGTCCAGCGAATCGTGGCGCAGCTCCGCGAACCAGCCGCCGTCGTCCTCGTCGCGCGTGCCGGGGATGCCCTGGCCGATCTCGACCGTGGTGTCGGCGGTTCCCAGGTAGCCGCCCGCGCGCACCGATACTGTGTTGCCGAAATTGATTCCCGGTGCCACCTCGAGCCGGTGCTGGTCCACCTCGACGCGCGCGATCACCGAGCCGCGCTCGGAGACGTTGATCTGTCGCTGCTGGTAGTCGTAGCGCGCATCGACGAACAGCCGCCGGCCGATGTCCAGCGGCTGGTAGAACTCGCTGCTGAAGCGCGAACGGCCGCCGAGTTGCGCCAGCGTGTACCACTCGGCGCCGAGGCGGTTGATCCCTTTCTGGCGCCAGCCGGCGCGCAGCGCGAAATCGCTGCTGCCGCGGCTGTCCTGGTCCCAGCCCATTCCCAGGCGCAGGTAGCTGATGCCGGAAGGGTGCGCGGTGGCGCGCAGCGTGAGCACGTAGCGTCCGTCGTCCTCGCGCGCGACCTCGTAGTCCACGCGCGAGAATTCGTCGAGACCGTAGATCTCGGCGATGTCGCGCTCCATGCGCGCGCGGTCCAGCCGTTCGCCGAGCGGCTGCGTGAGCATGTTGCGCAACAGCTCCGGCGAGACCGCCGCGTCGGATTCGACGCGGATCGCGTCGATGCGCGGCAGGCGCAGTCGCGGGCGCTCGGCGACCGCCGGCGCGTCGGCGTCGGCGGCCAGTGCGGCGAGCTGCGGTTCCATCTGCGCGGCTGCGGCGTAGCCGATCGCGATCGCCTCGGCGGCCTTGTCGAAACTCATCGTCAGGATGCCGGCGGCGTCGAGCGCCGGCGCGATCAGCACGTCGTCGCCGCCGAGGCGTGCGAGCTGCTGGCGCGAGTTGCTGCGGGTCATGATGGTGGTCAGCTGGTCCATCAGCGTGAGCACGTTGTCGAGCCGTGCGCGCTGGTAGAGCGCGGTGCCGACGTCGATCACGATCAGCCGGTCCACGCCCATCGCCTGCGCGACGTCGACCGGGATGTTGTTCGCGATGCCGCCGTCGACCAGCAACCGGCCGTCGATCTCGACCGGCGAGAAGATGCCCGGAATCGACATGCTGGCGCGCATCGCCATCGCCAGATCGCCGCGGCCGATCACCACCGCGTCGCCGGTCTCGATGTCGGTGGCCACGGCGCGGAACGGAATCGGCAGTGCGTCGAAGTCGTGCACGCGCGCGACGTGCCCCACGATGTCGTGCAGCACCATGTTCAGGTGCTGGCCCTCGATCGCGCCCATCGGCAGCCGCAGCCGGCCTTCCTTGTAGCGCAGCTTGCCGCGCACCAGGAAATCGAGGTCCTCCTGCTTGCGGCGCAGCGACAGCTGCTCGCGCGGCGTGGTGTCGTCGAAGGCGTGCTTCCAGTCCAGCGTGGTCGCGATTTCCTCCATCGCGGCGGCGTCGAGCCCCGACGCATGCATCGCGCCGACGATCGCGCCCATGCTGGTGCCGGCGATCGCCTGTACGCGGATGCCGCGCTCCTCGAGGTAGCGGATCACGCCGATGTGCGCGAGTCCGCGCGCGCCACCGCCGGCGAGCACCAGCCCGATGCGCGGCGGCTGCGCCTGCGCGCGCGCGGCGTCACCCGGCGGGTCCGCAGCCGTCGCCGTGACCGGTGTGGAACCGAGCAACAGCGCAACGATCAATGCCGCAAACACACGCATCGCGAAATTCCTCCCGCCGGGGGAATCCCCGATGCCGTATTGTCCGCACGCGCCGCCGTGCGGGTCCACGCCAAATCGCGGCATTTGGTGGGTCGGCACTGCGTGCGTATACTGCCCGCGCCATGATCGTCACCGCCTCCTTCCGTTCCGCACGCCGCACGGCCGCACTCGCACTCGCGCTCGGCGCCTGCCTGTTGCTGCTCGCGGCGGCGCAGCACGTGCACGCCTCCGGGGCACAGCCCGGCGGCGCGGAGTGCGTGTTGTGCGTGACCGGCCATGCGCCGGCGATCGTTCCCGCGATCCATCTGCCGGCTCCCGCCACGTTCGTGACACCGCGTGCCACAACGTACCGTTTGCCGGTCGTGGTGCGCCGCGCGTGCGCGCGGCACGCGATCCGCGCCCCGCCCTCGTCCTCCGTCGCTTGACAGCAACGCGGCCGCCGGCCGCGTGTAGCTCGCGGTTCCGCGGTGCGGATCCGTGCCCCGCATCCGATGGAGAGTCGATCATGAAGAAGCCACCTGACCGCGTGGCGGCACTGGTCGCCGCTGCGCTCGGCAGCCTGTCCGGCCATGCCGCGGGCGCCGGCGTGCATTCCGCGCTGGAGGAAATCGTCGTCACCGCGCCGATGCACAAGGGCGAGGCCGAGACCGTGCACCCGGTCAACGTCGTCGCCGGCGAGGCGCTGCGCCGCAAGCTCGCCGCGACCCTCGGCGAAACACTGAAGCAGGAAGTCGGCGTCTCGTACGCCTCCTTCGGCCCCGGTGTGGGGCACCCGGTGATCCGTGGCCAGGGGGCGCCGCGCGTGCTGGTGCTGCAGAACAGCCTGCCGGTGGCCGACGCCGCCAACACCAGCGCCGACCACGCCAACGCCACCGAGGCCGTGCTCGCCGAGCGCATCGAGGTGCTGCGTGGTCCGGCGACGCTGCTCTACGGCAGCGGGGCGATCGGCGGCGTGGTCAACGTGATCGACAACCGCGTGCCCGCGCGCGTGCCGGCGGCCAGCGACGGCGCGCTCGAGTACCGGCGTGCGTCGAATGCCGGCGCCCGTGTGCTCGCCGGGCGCCTCGACACTGGCGCCCGCGAACTCGCACTGCACCTGGACGGTTTCCGGCGTGACAGCGCCGAGACGCGCATTCCGGGACACGCGCACACCGATGGCGGCGGCGGCGACGGGCGCATCGCGAACACCGACGCCGAGGCCGAGGGCGCGACGGCCGGGCTGTCGTGGGTGTTCGATCGCGGCTTCCTCGGCGCGGCCGTGAACCGGCTCGAGTCCGATTACGGGATTCCGGCCGGTGCGCACGCACACGAGGATCACGACGAGGAGGAGCACGACGACGAAGCGCCCGACGGGGACGATCCCGCCGGGGATCACGGTGGTCATGGCAGCGACGGGGTGCGCGTCGACCTCGAGCAAACCCGCTACGAGCTGCGCGGAGAGCTCGCGGAGCCGCTGCCGGGAACGGAACTGCTGCGGGCGCACTTCGCGTGGTCCGATTACGGGCACGACGAGATCGAGGACGGCGTGGTCGGCACCCGCTTCGGCAGCCGGGCGCGCGATGGTCGCATCGAGGCCGTGCACCGCCTCGGCGAACGCCTCCATGGCGCGGCCGGCGTGCAGTTCGGGCAGCGCGAGTTCGAGGCACGCGGCGACGAAGCCTTCGTTCCCGACGTGGATTCGCGCTCGTGGGGCGTGTTCGTGGTCGAGGATCTGCATCTCGGCGATGTGGTGTGGGAGTTCGGGCTGCGCTTCAACCGCGACCAGCACGATCCGGTCGCCGGCCGCACGCGCGCCTTCGGCACCCGCAGTGCCTCGGTGTCGGCGTTGTGGACGCCCGCTGTGGGCCACACGCTGAAGTTCGGTCTGACCGGCGCCGGACGTGCACCGACGCTCGAGGAGCTGTTCGCCAACGGCGTGCACGTCGCGACCGCGAGCTACGAGACCGGCAATGCCGCGCTCGACGAGGAGCGTTCGCTGAACCTGGACCTGGGTTGGCACTTCCACGACGAGTGGCTCGATGCCGGTGTGGAGCTGTTCCACAACCGCTACGCGGATTTCATCTACCAGCGCAACACCGGGTTGCTGTTCGATCCCGACCACGGAACGACGGCAGCGGCATGCACGGCGGACGACGCCGACGCGTGCCTGCCGGTGCGCCAGTGGAGCGCTGGCGATGCGCGTTTCCACGGCATCGAGGCCGAGGCGCTGTACCGCGTGTCGGAGGCCTGGCGGTTCGGGCTGGCCGGCGATTACGTGCGCGGGCGCCTCGACGACGGCGAGGACGTGCCGCGCGTGCCGGCGCCACGGCTCGCGGCCACGCTGGGCTGGGTGGACTCCGGTGTGGATCTGGGGCTGCGCCTGACACGTGTATTCCGCCAGGCGCACACCGGCGAAGGCGAACCGCCGGTCGACGCGCACCTGCTGCTCGCGGCGCACGCGCAGTACGCCTTCCTCGCCGGCGACAACGAGTGCACGGTGTTCCTGCGCGGCGAGAACCTGCTCGACCGGGACGTGCGCAACGCCGCCTCGCTGCTGCGCGACCTCGCGCCGGAGGCCGGGCGCAGCGTCGAGCTCGGCATGCGGATCGCCTTCTGAGCGCAGCGCGCGCTATCCATACAGGATCGTAACCAAACGGGCGGCCCGGATGCCGTCCGTTTTTTTTGCACGCATGCTAAGTTGGCCGGTGTCAGTGGTTCATTTCGTTCCCTGCCGGAGAGTCACCGATGTCCGCTCGTACTGCTTCCCCGGGTTTCGGTCGTCGCCGATTCCTGCAATTGTCCGCGTTCGCGGCCGGCGCGGTCGCGTGTGGATCGCTGCCGTTGTTCCACCTGCGCGCGAACGCGGCAGCGCGCGAAGGGCGCACGGCGCGCACGATCGGCAACTGGGAGGACCTCTATCGCGAGCGCTGGAGCTGGGACCGGATCGTGAAGGGTTCGCACGGCTGGGCCAACTGTCGCAGCGCCTGTGCGTGGGATATCTACGTCAAGAACGATGTGGTGGTGCGCGAGGAGCAGAGCGCGGTCTACGCGCAGTCCGAACCCGGCGTGCCCGACTTCAACCCGCGCGGTTGCCAGAAGGGCGCCTGCTACAGCGAGGTGATGTACGGTCCGAGCCGCCTCACCGTGCCGCTGAAACGCGTCGGCCCGCGTGGCTCCGGCCAGTGGGAAAAAATCTCGTGGGAGCAGGCGATCGACGAGATCGCCACGCGCTGCGTGGACGCCGCGAGCCGCTACGGCGCCGACTGCATGATCCAGGACCTGGGTCCCAACTTCGACCAGGGCGCGAGCACGCTGGGGCGCTTCAAGTTCCTGATGCAGTCCGGTGGCACCTTCGCCGACATGTGGGCCGAGATCGGTGACCTGAACCTCGGGCTCGCGCTGACGGCCGGATTCGCGCACACCGGCGGTTCCTCGGACGAATGGTTCCTGTCGGACTACCTCGTCGTGTGGATGCACAACCCCGCGGTGACGCAGATGCCGGACGTGCACTTCCTGTACGAGGCGCGCTACAAGGGCGCCGAACTGGTCGTCATCGACCCGCAGTACACCGCCACCGCGGTGCACGCCGACCAGTGGCTGCCGCTGGAAACCGCCACCGACGCCGCGCTCGCGCTGTTCACCGCGCGCCACATCATCGACACCGACACCGTCGACTGGGCCTACGTGAAGGAACAGACCGATCTGCCGCTGCTGGTGCGCCTGGACACCGGTGAGTTCCTGCGCGAGGCGGACGTGGTCGCGGACGGCGACCGGCGGCTGATGTACTTCCGCGACGCCCGCACGCAGGAGCTGGTGCTGGCGCCGGGGATCGAGGGCCACGACAGCGGCTGGCTGCGCCTCGAGGGCATCGAGCCGCTGCTCGAGGGCAGCTTCGCGGTGCGCCTGCACGACGGTTCCGAGGTCAACGTGGCGCCGGTGATGGCGCTGCTGCGCGAGCAGCTCGAGGCGTGGACCCTCGAGCGCACCGCCGAGCTCACCGCGCTGCACCCGGACGTGATCCTGCGCTTCGCCGAGGGTTTCGCGCGCGCCGAACGCCCGCTCATCCTCTCCAGCTGGGGCTCGAACCGCTTCGTGCACTCGGACCTGATGAACCGCGCCAAGCTGCTGTGCCTGGCGCTGAAGGGCGCGATCGGCAAGCGCGGTGCGGGCATCCACGCCACCGGTTTCTTCGACCTCGCGGGCTTCGGCTCGCAGCTGCAGATGGAGCACCAGGGGTTGCGCGGCAAGCTCGCGATGATGGCCGGCGTGCTGACACCGGGGGATCTGTACCAGATCGCGGTCGATCTGGTCACCAAGCGCAAGTCACCGCACCTGATTCCGTTCGACATGGCGCGCGCGAACGAGTCGAAGTTCATCTGCAGCACCACCACCGCCTCGCTGATGTACGACCACCAGGGCATCGCCGGCGATCTCGAGAAGGAGGCCGCGCGCTATTACGAGCGCTCGCTGGCGGACTATCACCGCGAGGCGCGCGAGCAGGGTTGGGAGCCGATCAGTGCCAGCAAGGCCGGACCGAAGGTGCTGTTCACCGGTGGCGCCAACCTGCTGCGGCGCACCAATCGTGGTGACCGCATGCTCGAGGAGTTCTGGCCGAACCTCGATCTCGCGGTGTGCATCGACGTGAAGTGGTGCTTCACCGCGATGCACTCCGACTACGTGCTGCCGGCCGCGGGCTGGTACGAGAAGGTCGGCATCAAGTACGCCGTCACCTACGCGCCGTACCTGCACTACTGCGACGCGGCGGTGCCGCCGCTCGGCGAGAGCAAGGACGAGTGGGAGATGTTCTGGCTGCTCAGCAAGCGGATCGAGGAGATCTGCCGCGAACGCAATCTGCCGGCCTTCGATTCGTGCCGCGGGCGCAGCAACGACTGGAAGACGCTGCACCAGCGCTACAGTTCGCACGGCGCCTTCGGTCCGAAGGACGCACAGAAGGTCACGCAGGCGGTGCTCGACGACAGTCCCAGCGTCGGCGGCGTGAGCATTGCCGATCTGGAGCGCGACGGCATCAGCAAGTTCGTCGGCACCGGCGACAACGTGCTGCCGACCGCTACCTTCAACCCGGACTGGAAAGGCGAGGGGGTGCTGAGCACGCTGACGCTGTTCACCGAGCACAAGTCGCGCTGGCCCACCTACACGGGACGCCTGCAGTTCTATCTGGATCATCCGTGGTTCGTCGCTGCCGGCGAGGCGCTGCCCACGCACAAGCCGAGCCCGAAGGCGGGCGGCGACCATCCGTTCCAGATGGTGTCGTGTCATGCGCGCTGGTCGATCCATTCGCAGTGGCGCGACAACCCGATGATGCTGCGGTTGCAGCGCGGCGAACCGTGCATGCTGCTGAACCCGCGCGACGGCGTCGAGCTCGGTATCGCCGACGGCGAGTTCGCGGAGCTGAGCAACGACTGCGGGCGCATCTTCATGCGCATCAAGCACAGCACGATGGTGCGTCCGCGCGTCGCGTACTACTTCCACGCCTGGGAGCCGCATCAGTTCCCCGGGCACCAGAGCTTCAAGTGGATCATTCCGGGCATCCAGAACCCGCTGCACATGGCCGGCGGCGACGGGCAGCTGCGCTTCTCGATCAACCACCTGCAGCTCGGCTCCTTCGTGCAGGACACGCGGGTCGCGATCCGTGCGCTGAACGACGAGGAGCGCGGCGCGCTGCTCGCCCGGCCGGCCTGAGCGCGCTGGAGCCGGGGTGGTCACGGAGACGTTCGACGACGATTCGCAGGCGCTCGCGATGTTCGCGTGGGCGCGGCTGTGGAGCCCGCTGGCCGATACCGCGATGCGCGCGGAGGCGTGGTCCGCGCTCGGCTTGCCCGGGCGCTTCGACGAGCTCGCGGTCGATTACTGGACCGCGTTCCACGGACCGTCGCCGGCGGTGTCGCTGCTGCTGCACGCGGCGCTGGCACGCGACGGCGCCGCGGTGCGCGAGGACTGGCTGCGCGTGATGGATCATCTCGGGCTCGAGTGGCAGGACGCTCGACTGCCGCCGGACCAGCTCGGCGTTGCCTGCGAGGTGTTCGCGTGCGCGATCGACGCCGGCGAGGCGGTGCTGCGGCGCGAGCTGACGGCGCGCTATCTGCTGCCGTGGTGTACGGCCGCGCTGGCGAGCCTGCCACCGGAGTCCCCGCTTGCCGCCGTGGTCGGCGTGTTCCGCGACGATCTCGCCGCCCCCTGATTGCGGTCCCGGCCCGGAGACGTTCCCGTCCGCGCGATGCCCGGTCTTTCGTAGAACCGGGCTGTGCCCGGACATGAATTGTTCGGCCACAGGCCGAACCTGCGGATCCCCCCTGCGTCGCGACGGTGCTATGCTCCCGCCACCAACGAGATCCGTGTTCACGGACCACAGGGAGCGGCGCCATGCTGCGACACAACGTCACCCTGGACGACAAGTACACGCTCGCCAGCGGGCGCGCGTACATGAGTGGCATCGAGGCGCTGGTCAGGCTGCTGATGCTGCAGCGCCAGCGTGACCGCGAGCGCGGCCTGAACACCGCGGGTTTCGTGTCCGGTTACCGCGGTTCCCCGCTCGGCAGCCTGGACCTGGCGCTGTGGCACGCGGCGGCGCATCTGCAGCGCCACGACGTGGTGTTCCGCCCCGGCGTGAACGAGGATCTGGCGATGACCGCGGTGCGCGGCACCCAGGAGCTGACGCTGTTCCCGGGCGCGCGCGTCGATGGCGTGTTCGGGATGTGGTATGGCAAGGGGCCCGGGCTCGACCGCAGCATGGACGTGCTGAAGCACGCCAACGCCGTCGGTACCTCGCGCTACGGGGGCGTGCTGGCGGTGGTCGGTGACGACCACGCCTGCAAGTCCTCGACGCTGCCGCACCAGTGCGAGCACGCGTTCATGGGCGCCTCGGCGCCGGTACTCAATCCCGCCAACGTGCAGGAGATCCTCGACCTGGGGCTGTTCGGCTGGGAGCTGTCGCGTTACTGCGGCTGCTGGGTCGGCTTCAAGGTGATCACCGAGAACTGCGATGCCTCCGCGTCGGTGGACATCGATCCGGCGCGCGTCACGGTGAAGGTTCCCGAAGGGTTCGCGCTGCCTCCCGACGGCGTGCACGCGCGACTGCGCGACCGGCCGCTCGCCCAGGAGGAGCGGCTCAACCTGTACAAGATCTACGCGGCGCGCGAGTTCGCGCGCGTGAACGGGATCAACTACGTCGCGATCGACAGCCCGCGCCCGCGCCTCGGCATCGTGACCACCGGCAAGGCGTACCTCGACGTGTTGCAGGCGCTGGAGGACCTCGGCATCGACCGCGACCACGCCGCCGCGCTCGGCATCCGCGTGTTCAAGGTCGGCATGCCGTGGCCGCTGGAGCCGGTCGCGACGCACGCCTTCGCCCAGGGGCTGGAGGAGATCCTCGTCGTCGAGGAGAAGCGCTCGGTGATCGAGGACCAGTTGACCGGGCAGCTCTACAACTGGCCGGTCGAGCGCCGCCCGCGCGTGATCGGCGAGTTCGACGAGCATGGCCGGTCGCTGCTGCCGAACCTCGCCGAGCTGACGCCGGCGATGGTCGCGCGCGCGATCGCCGGGCGCATCGGCCGCTACTACCGCAGCGAGGACATGCAGCGGCGGCTCGAGTTCCTGGAGCGCAAGGAACGTTCGCTGGCCGCCCCGCGCGCGATCATCGAGCGCACGCCGCATTTCTGCTCGGGCTGTCCGCACAACACCTCGACCGTGGTGCCCGCGGGCAGTCGCGCCGGCGGCGGCATCGGCTGCCACTACATGGTCACCTGGATGGACCGCCACACCGAGACCTTCACGCACATGGGCGGCGAGGGCGCGACGTGGATCGGGCAGGCGCCGTTCACCGACACGGCGCACGTGTTCCAGAATCTAGGCGACGGCACCTATTTCCATTCGGGGATTCTTGCGATCCGCGCCGCGGTCGCCGCCGGCGTG
>CAUJIL010000296.1 GCA_963204845.1 Pseudomonadota bacterium
CGTGACGGAGACGGCCGCCGCAGTGCCGATGATCGCGATGTCGGCGTGTTCCGCTATGAAGGCAATGTCCTCGCGCGTCGCCACCCCGAAACCCAGTGCAAGCGGCAGTGCGGTCGCGCGCCGACAGCGCGCGAGCAGCGCCGCCACGTCCTCGTTCATCGCGGTGCTGGATCCGGTGACGCCCTTGCGCGCGACCACATAGACGAAGCCGTGCGCGACCGCCGCGAGCTGGGCGAGCCGCGCGTCGCTGCTGGTCGGCGTCATCAGCACGATCGGCGCCAGCTCGCGCGCCAGCGCGAGCTCACGCAACCCGGCGGCTTCCTCGATCGGCAGGTCCGGCAGGATGAAGCCGGCGGCACCGGCCTGCGCGAGCCGGTCCACGAAGGCCTCGTGGCCCATGCGGAACGCCGTGTTGTAGTAGCCCATCATCAGCACGCGGAACGGGAAATGGGCGCACACGCGCGCCATGAACTCGACGCACTGCGCGACCGTGGTGCCGCGCGCCAGCGATTCCTGGTTCGCCTTCACGAACAGCGGGCCGTCGGCGGAGGGTTCCGAGAACGGGAACTGCAGCTCGACCAGATCGACGCCGAAGCCGGCCATGACCTCCAGCTCGCGCCAGTTGTCCTCGAAGCTCGGATAACCGCAGACGACGTGCGTCATCACCAGCGGCCGGCGCGTCGCGCGCCGCCGCTCCAGGTACTCATTCAACCGCATACTGTGCCGCCTTGGCGCCGATGAAGCGTTTCCAGTTGGAGTCGCCGAGCGCATCGGCGACCGTGAAGATGTCCTTGTCGCCGCGCCCGGACTGGTTGATCAGGATCACCGCGTCGCGCCCCAGCGACGGCGCCTCGCGCACCGCGCGCACGAAGGCGTGCGTGCTCTCGAGCGCGGGGATCAGGCCCTCGGTGCGCATCACCAGCCGCAGCGTCCCGGCGACCTCGGCATCGGTCGCCGCCTCGAAGCGCACCCGCCCCTGCTCCCACAGCCAGACCAGGATCGGATTCACGCCGATGTAGTCCAGTCCGGCTGCAACCGAGTGCGTCTCGAGCATGTTGCCCTGCTCGTCTTGCAGGAAGTAGGTCTTGAAGCCCTGCGCCACGCCGACCGAGGCATCGTGGTACGCGAGCCGCGCCGCGTGCAGCCCCTTGCCGGGCCCGAAACCGCCCGCCTCGCAGCCGACCAGTTCGACGCCTTCGTCGTCGAGGAAGCCCTGGAAGATCCCGATCGCGTTCGATCCGCCGCCGACGCAGGCGTACACCCGATCCGGCAGCCGGCCCGTCGCGGCCAGGATCTGCTCGCGCGCCTCGAGCCCGATGATCGACTGGAACCAGCTCACCATCTCCGGGAACGGATGCGCGCCGCAGGCCGTGCCGAGCACGTAGTGGGTGTCGGCCATGTTGGTTGCCCAATCACGCATCGCCTCGTTGATCGCGTCCTTCAGCGTGCGCTGCCCGTCCTCGACCGAGACCACCTCGGCGCCCAGGTTCTCCATCCAGAACACGTTCGGGCGCTGGCGCGCGATGTCGACCGCCCCCATGTAGATGCGGCAGCGCAAACCGAACTTGGCCGCCATCGTCGCGGTCGCGAAGCCGTGCTGCCCGGCGCCGGTCTCCGCGATCACGCGCGTCTTGCCAAGGCGCCGGCACAGCAGCCCCTGCCCCATCACGTTGTTGATCTTGTGCGATCCGGTGTGGTTCAGGTCCTCGCGCTTGACGTAGATCTGCGCACCACCGAGCTGGCGCGAGAGGTTCGACAGGTGCGTGACCGGCGTCGGGCGCCCGGAGTACTCGCGCATCAGCTGGCGGTACTCCTGCCAGAAAGCGGGGTCGCTCTTCGCGGCACGGAACCCCTCGCGCAGCTCCTCGATCGTGGAGTGCAGGATCTCCGGCAGGAAGGCGCCGCCGTAGCGGCCGTAGTAACCCTCCCGGCCGGGGGCGAAATCGAACAGGTCCATGCGCCGGAACTCCGCGGAAAAGGGCGTGAAGGATACGCAAAAGCGCGTCGATCAGGAACCGTCGCGTCGGCGCGGGGCGTGCGTCCCTGTCCGCCTGTGCTAGCATGCGCCGCCCGCGGCGAAGCTTTCGCTGCACGCCCCTGAACCACATCCCGCACGGAGTACACGCCGACCATGGAGCGACTGATCGAGCAACTGATGTACCGCGCGCGCTGGTTGCTCGCGCCGATCTACCTCGGCTTGAGCATTGCACTGGTGGCGTTGGCGGTGAAGTTCTTCCAGGAAGCCTGGCACCTGGTCGTGCACATCCTGACGATCAGCGAGGCGGATCTCGTGCTGGTGACGCTGTCGCTGATCGACATGGCGATGGTCGGCGGGCTGCTGGTGATGGTGATGATGAGCGGCTACGAGAACTTCGTCTCCGCGCTCGACGTCGATGGCGACCAGGAGAAACTCGCCTGGCTCGGCACGATGGACGCTTCCTCGCTGAAACTGAAGGTGGCGGCGAGCATCGTGGCGATCTCGAGCATCCACCTGCTGAAGATCTTCATGAACGCCGAGAACATCGACAACGACAAGCTGCTCTGGTACACGCTGATCCACCTCACGTTCGTGCTGTCGGCCTTCGCGATGGGCTACCTCGACCGGATGATGCGCCAGACGCACAACTGATGGACGACTGGGACCACCCGCGCCCGTTCCTGCACACCGTGCGGGTGGAGCCGGCGCACATCGACGTGCTCGAGCACGCGAACAACCTGGCCTACATCGGCTGGTGCCAGGACGCCGCATGGCGACGCTCGGGCGCGCTGGGCCTCGATCCCGGTTCCTACCGCGCGCTGGATCGCGCGATGGTGGTGCGCAGCGCGCGCTACGACTACCTCGCCGCCGCAGTCTGCGGCGACGAGCTCGATCTCGGGACCTGGCTCACCGCCAGCGACGGCCGGCTCCAGATGCGCCGTCATTTCCAGGTCCGCCGCCGCAGCGACGGCATGACGCTGTTCCGCGGCGACTGGGAACTGGTCTGCATCCGGCTCGGCACCGGCAAGCCGGCGCGCATGCCGGAGATCTTCCGCACCTGCTACGAACCGGCCGTGATCGGCCCGGGCATGTAGGTCCGGGCTGTGCCCGGACAGGTGGGGCGCCCGCAATGTTCGGCCACAGGCCGAACCTACGGACCTCGTGTAGGTCCGGGCTGTGCCCGGACATGCGTTCGTTCGGCCACAGGCCGAACCTACGCGGACATGTTCGGCCACAGGCCGAACCTACAACCAGTGCCTGCGGCGGAAAAACCAGACCAGCCCGACCGTGACCGCGATCATCACCAGCCACACCAGCGGGTAGCCGTAGTACCAGCGCAGCTCGGGCATCGACCACGGCGAGTTCGCTGGATCGAAATTCATGCCGTAGACGCCGACGATGAACGTGAGCGGGATGAAGATCGTCGCGATGATCGTCAGCAGGCGCATCACCTCGTTGGTGCGGTTGCCGATGCTCGACAGGTAGACCTCGAGCAGGCTGGCCGACATCTCGCGGAAGCTCTCGAGCAGATCGATGATCTGCACGCTGTGATCGTAGCAGTCGCGCAGGAACGGCTGCGTCTGCTGTTCGATCAGGTCGATCTCGTCACGCTGCAGACGGCTTACCAGTTCGCGCTGCGGCCACAACATGCGCCGCAGCAACAGCAGCTCGCGCCGGATGTGATGCAGCCGGCCAATGGCGTCGCGCCCCGGGGCGTCCAGCAGTTCCTCCTCGAGTTCCTCGATATCGTTGCCGAACTGCTCCAGCACCGGAAACGCGGCATCGACGACGAAATCCACGATGGCGTACAGCAGGTAGTCGATGCGCCGCGTGCGCAGCCGTGAACTCGACGGTGGACGCATCCGCTTGCGCAGCGGCTCGAACGGATCGTTCGGTGTGGTCGAGAAGCAGATCAGGTAGTCCGGACCGGCGAAGATGCTGACCTGCTCGTTCTTCACGCCGCGGGGCGTATGCACCGGCATCGCCAGCACCACGAAGATCTGCTCGCCGAAAACGTCTATCTTCGGCCGTTGGCCGGTGTTCAGCACGTCTTCGAGCGCGAGTTCGTGCAATTCGAACAGGCGCCCGAGGCTGCTCACCGTTGCAGCGTCCGGCCGGCCGTTGACCTGCACCCAGGTGCGCGACGGACGGTCCAGGTACGGCATGCACTCCTCGGCGCTCGCCAGCGTCGCCTCGAGGTAGTCGGTGTCGTCGAAATCCACCAGACGGATCTCGATCTCGCCGCGCCGGCTGTCGTCCAGGGTTCCCGGCGCGGTGCCCGGCGGGTGGTAGTTCTTGCCCAGATAACTCATGATTCGGCTCCAACGCGCACTCGCGCGAAGCTTAGCCGATCGGGGAGGACTCGCCATGGATCCCGTGCAAGAGACCGCATCCGGCACCCGCAGCGTGAGCGCCGAACGCGGCCTGACGTGGCTGACCGAAGGCTGGCAGCCGTTCGCGCGCGCGCCGGGGCAATGGATCGCGCTGACGCTGCTGCTGCTGGTCGCGATGGCGATCTGCAACGCGCTGCCGGTGATCGGCAGCCTGCTGTCGCCGTTCGTCTACAGCGTGTTCGCCGCCGCGACCCTGCTGGCCGCACGCCGCGCCCGCGACGGGGGCTCGACGGAACTGCTCAACGACGCGCTGGCCTTCGGCTCGCATCCGGCGCTGAAACCGGTGATTATCGTCGCGGCGATCCACCTCGGCCTGACCCTGGTCGCGGTCATGTCCGGGGTGCTGATCATGGTCGCCTTTTCCGGACTCGGCGTGGTCGCCTCCGCGTTCCAGAGTGACGCCAACGTACTCGCGGGCGGACTGGCGGGGCTGCTGCCCGGCCTGCTGCTGCTGATGCTGGCCATGGTCGCGATCACCGCGATGTACTGGTTCGCGATCCCCGACGTGGTGTTCCGCGGCACCGAGCCGTGGACCGCGATGTGCCGCAGCCTGCGCGCGTGCGTGGGCAACGCGTTGCCGCTGCTGGTGTACGGGGTGCTCTGCATGATCGCCTTCGCGATCGCGGTGATCCCGTTCGGCCTGGGGCTGCTGGTGCTGCTGCCGGTACTGTTCGGCTCCTGGCTGGCGAGCTACGAGGACGTCTACGGCGCGGTTCCCCAGCCGTCGGCGTAGGTCCGGGCTGTGCCCGGACAAGGTTCCGCCAACGACATGTTCGGCCGCAGGCCGAACCTACAGCGCCTGATCGAGGTCGGCGAGGATGTCCTCGATGTGCTCGATGCCGACGCACAAGCGGATCATCCCGGGCGTCACGCCCGCTCGCGCCTGCTCCTCCGCGGTGAGCTGGCGGTGCGTGGTCGAGGCCGGATGGCAGGCGAGCGACTTCGCGTCGCCGATGTTGACGAGGCGCTTGAACAGCTTGAGCGCATCGTAGAAACGGGTCGCGTCCCCGAGCCCGCCCTTGACCTCGAAGGTCAGCAGCGACGCCGGCAGTCCGCCCGCGCAGTAGCGCTGCGCGAGGCCGTAATACGCGTGCGACGGCAGGCCGGCGTAGCTCACGCTGGCCACGCGCGGGTGTGACTCGAGGTAACGCGCCACGGCGAGCGCGTTGCTGCAGTGACGCTCCATGCGCAGCGCCAGCGTCTCGATTCCCTGCAGCAGCAGGAAGGCGTTCATCGGCGACAGCGCCGAACCGGTGTTGCGCAACGGCACCGTGCGCGCGCGCGCGATGTACGCGGCCGGACCCATCGCTTCCGTGTAGACCACGCCGTGGTAGGACGGCTCCGGCGAAGTCAGCATCGGGTATTTCGCCGCGTGTTCCGCCCACGGGAAGGTGCCCGCGTCGACGATGATGCCGCCGAGCGAGTTGCCGTGCCCGCCCATGTACTTGGTCAGCGAATGCACGACGATGTGCGCCCCGTGCGCGATCGGCTTGGTCAGCATCGGCGTGGCGACCGTGTTGTCGACGATCAGCGGCACGCCGTGCGCGTTCGCCACCTTCGCCAGACCCGCCAGATCGGCCACGTTGCCGGCCGGGTTGCCGATGCTCTCGCAGAAGATCGCACGCGTGTCGGCGTCGATCTCGGCGGCGATGTCCTCGGGACGATCGCTCGCGGCGAACTTCACGCGGATTCCCTGGGTCGGCAGCATGTGCGCGAACAGCGTGTAGGTGCCGCCGTAGAGCTGCGGTGTCGCGACGATGTTCGCACCGGCCGCCGCCAGCGTGAGGATCGCGTAGTTGATCGCCGCACTGCCGGCGCTGACCGCGAGGCCGGCAATGCCACCCTCGAGGTCGGCGACGCGCTTTTCCAGCACGTCGGTGGTGGGGTTCATGATGCGCGTGTAGATGTTGCCCGGCACCGCGAGGTTGAACAGGTCCGCCCCGTGCTGCGCACTGTCGAACTCGTAGGCGACCGTCTGGTAGATCGGGGTCGCCACCGCATGCGTGGTCGGATCGCCGGCATAACCGGAGTGGATCAGCTTGGTTTCGTCGCGCATCGGTGTGGTCCTGCCTCGGTGCATGGTGGTCGTCGAAGGGAAATCATCTTACGGACTCCACGCTGCATCTGCCAAGCGCGCCGGTAGGCACATGATCCGGGCTCGCTTACACTGCGCCGCGCGCTGCCAGATCAGAAATACCATGCCCCGCAAGACCACCAGCACCGCCAACCCCGCAGCACCCGCGCGCCGCCGCGGCCGCCCGCAGGGCAGCGGCGTGGCTGCGGCCACGCGCGAACGCATCCTGCGCGCCGCGATCCATCGCTTCGCGCAATCGGGCTACGCGCAGACCGGCAACCAGGACATCGCGCGCGAGGCGGGAATCACCAGCGGTTCGCTCTACCACTATTTCGACTCGAAGGCAGCCCTGTTCCACGCGGCACTGCGACACTGCACGGTCGCGCTGCTCGATGCCTACCGTGGCGCCTGCCGCGACGCCGCCACCCAGAGCGTGGTCGACCAGTTGTGCCTGGGGCTGGAACGGGTCATCGCGCTGGCGCGTGAATGGCCCGGCATCGTGCGTTTCGGCGGCAACGCGTCCGCCGAGATCCGCCACAACCGCGAA
>CAUJIL010000297.1 GCA_963204845.1 Pseudomonadota bacterium
ATCGCGCGGGACGGTTGATGCCCCAGTTTTCCACTTCAAGCCCGACAGGCTGCTAGTGTGTCGATACCCGATTACCAGACGCTGATGCTTCCGCTATTGCGACTATCGGCAGATGGCAGTGAGCATGGGTTTCGCGAAGCAATTGAAGCCTTGGCTCGCGAGTTCAGGCTGTCGGACGATGAAAGGGCCGAACTTTTGCCAAGCGGTACGCAACCTGTCTTCGATAACCGGGTAGGGTGGGCCAAGAGCTATCTCAAGCAAGCAGGTCTGGTCGAATCACCGAAAAGAGGTTTGTTCAAGATCACCAAGGATGGTTCGGGCTTGCTGGCCAGGAACCCTTCGGCAATCGACCTGTCAACACTGCAGCAGTACGAAGCGTTCAGAGCGTTTCGTTCTCGACGGCGCGATACATTGTCCGCAACGCCAACGCTGTCGGGCGAGGGGCTGGATTCGATTTCCGAATCGACGCCGGAGGAGCAATTCGCTCTTGCATTTCAGCGGTTACGTCAAGGATTGGAGCTCGAGTTGCTCGAGCAGATCAAATCCTCCTCGCCTGCATTTTTCGAACGTATCGTCATCGATCTCCTTGTCCGGATGGGCTACGGCGGTTCCCGCCGGGATGCTGGACGTGCAATCGGCAGGAGTGGGGACGGCGGGATAGACGGCATCATCAAGGAAGACAAACTTGGCCTGGACGTGATCTACATTCAGGCAAAGCGATGGGAAGGAACGGTAGGTAGACCTGAAATTCAGAAGTTCGCCGGGGCGCTTCAGGGGCACAGGGCGAGCAAGGGAGTTTTCATTACGACCTCGTCCTATACGCGTGAAGCGCGGGAGTTCAGCGGAATGATCAACACGAAGATCATTCTTGTCGATGGCATGGAATTGACGAATCTGATGATCGACCACAATGTCGGCGTATCGGTCGTAGGGACCTACGACGTCAAGAGAATAGATACAGACTACTTCGAGGGCGAGTGATGTGCGCGCGGATTCATACTCTGAAAGTGGCTTGAGGACGTTCGCCATATGCGCACGCTGTCGCTCGACAAGGCCTTCACGCTGATCGAGCCCGGGCCGGTGGTGCTGGTGACCACCAGCGACGGCGGCAGGAACAACGTGATGACCATCTCGTGGACGATGGTGATCGACTTCTCGCCGCGCTTCGCGATCACGACCGGGAAGTGGAATCACTCGTTCCGCGCGCTGAAGAAGACGCGCGCGTGCGTCGTCGCGATCCCGACGGTCGACCTGCTCGATACCGTGATCGGTATCGGTACCTGCTCAGGCGCGGATACCGACAAGTTCGCGCGTTTCGGGCTGACGCCGCTGCCGGCGCAGGTGGTCGATGCGCCCCTGATCCGCGAATGCCTGGCCAATATCGAGTGCCGGGTGGTCGAGATCGTCGCCAGGCACGACATCGTGGTGCTCGAGGCTGTCGCGGCGCACGTGGCGGCGTCGCGTCGCGAGACACGAACGCTGCACGCGGTGGGCGACGGCACCTTCATCGTCGACGGCGAGCGGCTGGACCGGCGCACGCTGATGGCATCGAAACTGCCGGAAGGCGTCCAGCGGCGACGCCCGGCGCAGGTTCGGCCTGCGGCCGAACATGTCCCGTAGGTTCGGCCTGCGGCCGAACAAAATGTCCGGGCACAGCCCGGACCTACGAGCGTTGATCCCCGACGGTTCCACATGCGGTCGGGCGTGTCCGCGTAGGTTCGGCCTGTGGCCGAACACGTCCGGGCACAGCCCGGACCTACGACAGCGTGTCCGGGCACAGCCCGGACCTACGACAGCGTGTCCGGGCACAGCCCGGACCTACACGGCGTCCGCGCATCGTTCATCCGTCAGGGCCTGGTCCGGCAACGGCGGCACCTCGATGCGCAGGGCGAACAGCCACGGCCACAGCTTGCCCGTGACCCACAGCAGCCCGGTGTCCGCGTCCCACGCGATGCCGTTCAGCACGTCGGCGCGGTGACGCTCGCGCGCGGCCAGCAGCTCGCCGAGTTCGAGGCGCCAGCGCGCGCAGCCGTTGCGCGGGTCGATCGCGACCACGCTGTCGCTGAGCCATACGTTTGCCAGCAGCCAGCCATTCACCCATTCGAGTTCGTTCAGCCGCGCGAGCGGCCGCGCTCCCGCCCGCACCTGCAGACGGCGCAGTTCGCTGAAATCCTCCGGTCGCCGCCAGCGCAGCGTCGCGCTGCCGTCGCTCTGGATCAGGTGAGTGCCGTCGCTCGCGAGCCCCCAGCCCTCGCCGCGGTAGGCGAAGCGTTGCTCGGGTTCGAGCTCGGGCAACGTGAAACGCTGCAGCACGCCCTCGCGCCAGGTCAGCAGGTAGAGCTTGCCGGTGTGCGCCGCGATGCCTTCGGCGAACCAGTCGGCGGGTAGCGCTCGCGTGCGCAGTGGTCGCGCGTCGGCGAGCCGGCGCTGCACCAGGCGGGACTCGCGGTAGTTGCCGCCGCTCTCGATCAAGAGACCGTCGGCGAGCACGAGGCCCTGCGTGAACAGCGTGCGGTCGTGCGCCACGCGTTCGACCACCGTGTGCGCGTGCACCGGGATGGTGGCGAGCACCTCGTCGGGTGCGGGTGCCGCGTGCAGCCACGCCGCGCACGCCAGCAGCGCGCCGAGCCCGAGGCGGCAGGCCTCGCGGCGCGCGACACCGTTCATCCGCCGCGGCCCTTCACGATGTCGCGGATCAGGAAGCGTGCCGGCGAGACCGTGCGCTGCAGCCGCTGTGTCAGTGGCGAGGGTTCCCCGCAGATCGCGGCGGCGATGGCGTCCGCGCACAGCGGCGCGCTGGTCAGTCCGCGCGAACCGTGGCCGGTACTGACGTAGAACCCGGGCAGGTAGCTGCCGGTACGGTCGATCGCGCGGCGCGCGTTCTGGCGCAGGGCCGCGAAGTCACGGCGGAACGCGCTCGCGTCGGGCAGCGCACCGGCGATCGGCAGTCGGTCCGGGGTGCTGGTGCGATAACCCACGCCGCCGCCCAGTGCGTCGAGCGCAATGGCTGCCGGGTCGAGGTGCGTGAGGATCTCGTGCGCGCGCTCGAGGTTGCCGCGGTGCTCGGCTTGCGTGGGCGCGTAGTCTCCGGCGCCGCGTACGTAGCTCGCGCCGCAGCACAGCCACTCGCCGCGCGCCGGCGCCACGTAGCCGCCGGCGCAGACCACGCAGCGTGGCGTGGCGCCCGCCAGCGCGCGCGGAATCAGTGTGATCTGCCCGCGCAGCGGTGCGATCGGCAGCGGCGCGTCGGCGAGCAGTTCGTTGGCGGCGGTCGCGGTGGCAACGACCACCACCGGCGCGCTGATGCTTTCGCCGCCGGCAAGTTCGACCCGCCAGCCGCCGTCGATGCGTTCCAGTCGTTCCGCGCGACACCCGAAGCGGGCCTCGATCAGCGGATGATCGAGCAGCCGGGCGCGCGCCTCCTGCGGCACCAGCCAGCCGCTGCCCGGCAGGTGGATCGCACGGTGGGACAGCGTGATGCCCGCGATCGCCGAGGCTTCGGCGGCGTCGACGAAGCGCACGAGCTCCGGAAACGCCGCATAGCGCTCGGCGAGCGCGGTGAATCCGGCTTCGTCGTCGGCGAGTTGCAGCAGTCCACAGCGCGCATACGCGTCGCTGTCGGCGCCGAACAGCGCGGCGTAGAAGCGCAGCGCGTGCAGGTAGCTGTGCAGCGTGAACTCGCCGTGCGCGCTGTCGCCGGCCGGCAGCTGTGTGAACAGGATGCCCTGCGGAGCGACCGGCGCCCCGCGCTGTGGCGCCTCGCCGGCATCGATGACGCTGACCCGCAGCCCGCGGCGCGCGAGCGCCTGGGCGCAGCACGCGCCGGCGATGCCGCCGCCGATCACCAGTGCCTGCTCCGCAGGCGACACGATGCCGGCGCCGAGGTGCCACGGCGTCTCGGTGAGCGGCTCGGCAGCGGCGACGCCAGCAGGGGCAGCCGTGCCTTCGAAGCGCGCGCTCAGCATCTCGCGCTTGCGGCCGAAGCCGGCCACGCGCTCGACGGCGAACCCGGCGTCGGCCAGCCCGGTGCGCACGGCGCTCGCGGCGGTGAAGGTCGCCAGCGTGGTACCCGGCCGGCTCAGCGCCGCGACGCGGCGCAGCACGGCCGGCTCCCACATCGCCGGGTTGCGCGCCGGCGCGAAACCGTCGAGGAACCACGCGTCGGCGGCGACCGCGAGTTCGGGGTGCGCGGCGGCGCCGCAGGCGTCGAGTGCGTCCTTCACGTCGCCCACGTACAGTTGCAGGCGTACGCGTCCGCCGTCGAAGTCCAGCGTGTGCAGACCGCCCATCGCGGGAGGCCACGCGGCGGCGAGCGCCGCGCGGAAGCGCCCGAGTCCCGGCCACGCGGCGTTGGCGCGAACCATCGCCGAAAGTGCGAGCGGGTGCGCCTCGAGGCTGCGGAACACCAGCCGTGCCTGCGGCGGCGCGCAGCGCTCCCACAACTCCCAGGCGAGCATAAAGTTCAGGCCGGTGCCGAAGCCGGTTTCGTTGATCACGAACAGCGTGCCCGGCCGGTCGGGCAGCGCTCGCCAACGCAGCTCGAGCGCGTTGTGTACCAGGAACACGTGGCGTGCCTCGGCGCAGCCGTCGTCGCGGCTGTAGTACACGTCCCCGAATTCACGCGAATACGGCGTGCCGTCGGGCAGCCAGTCGGGCTCGGTGGGGCGGGGCGATGCGATCGGTGTGGCGTCGTCACTCACCTCGAGTCAGCCCCGCCCCAGACGCGCAAGGCCGCGTTGCGCCGCATCGGCCATGAAGGACCTGTCGCCGGCGGTCCACAGCGGGGTCAGTTGCACCGCGACGATTTTCCATCCCGCGCCGGTGCGCACCAGATCGTCGGTGTAGTAGCCGCCGATCACATAGCGGCGGGGCGGCTCCTGGTCATCCAGGAAATGCTCCGCCTGCATGTAGACCACGCAGCGGGCCGTATCCCCGTCGATGGTCACTACCGGATTGCTCAGGCTGTGCTGGGTGCCGTCCAGGCCGGCGAAGTAGACGCTGATGCTGGATTTCAGTTCGTCCGCGCCGATGCGGTAGCGCGGGATGCCGTTCCATGCCTCGAAGTCCATCTCCACCTCATCGGCGAAGATCGAGCGGTACAGATCCCAGTCGCGCGTATCGATGCCGGTGGCATACCGGTAGACGGCCTGGGCAACATCGACGCGTTCGTCCTGGCGGGTGGGCGCAGCCGCCTCCACCAGATCCGCCCCGGCGCGGTAGCGGGCGATCGGGCGGATTTCCTCCCAGTCGACGATCAGACGCCGCGAGGCAAAGCGCCAGCCGTCTGCGTCGCGGACCATCTCGTCCTGGTAGCGCAGGCTCCAGGCGACCAGTTCCGCGCCGTTGCCGGTCAGCCGCAGATGATCGGCCGTGCCATAGGTTTCGCCGGTCGCGCGATCCCCGGTGATCGAGAACAGCTGGTTGTGCACACGGTGGTGGGTGTGCGCATAGAGGTGGCCCAGGTAGTCCAGATTGGCGAGGTTGGCCGCGCGGCCCTCGGTGCGGAATCCGGGGCCTTCGATCACGCACTCCTCGGTCATCACCTGCGCCCACAGACCCTTGTCGCGGCGGTCGGCGCCGCACGCATAGAGTATTGCCGCACGGCGAATCGCTGCTTCGTCGCTATCGAGGGACATGCGAGATCTCCTGGTCTGGCTTGCGTTCGGTGGCTGCCCAGCGGGCATGGTCGGATCAGACGAACTCGGATCCGAACATCTGCGATACCATGTCCGAGAGTGACGGATTGCGCCGCAGTTCGTTGCCGCCGTCCACGGCAAAGCTCTGTCCGGTCATCCACGCCGACTCCGGTCCGGCCAGGAAGCGGATCGCCGGCGCGATGTCTTCCGGCTCGCCGAGCCGCCCGAGCGGAACCTGCTCGATGACGCGTTCGATCACCGCCGGCGTTTCGAACATGCTGTGCGTGCCCGCGCTGCGGGTCATTCCCGGTCGCACGGCGTTGACCCGGATTCCGCGCGAACCCAGTTCGTCGGCGGCAACCCGCACGAATCCTTCGAGCCCGGCCTTGGCTGTGTTGTAGGACGACAGATAGGCATAGTTCAGCTTCGCGGCGACGGACGAGATGCACACGATGCTGCCGCCCGGTTTCATCAGGGGCACCGCGTGCTTCGTCGCCAGCACCGCGCTGACGACATTGAGCCTGAAATCGGCGATCAGATCCTCCTCCTCGATCAGCAGGATCGGCTTGAAACCGCTGCCACCGACCGTACTGATCACGATATCCAGCCGGTCGCCGAGCGCATGGGTCGTGCGCAGGGCCGCGATCACAGCGGCCTCCTGGCAGGCATCGCCCGGGAACAGTTCCACGCGTCCCTGGTGTGCGGCGAGGATTTGCTCGCGGGCCGCCTCCAGCGCCTCCGGGCGGCGTCCCATCAAGACCACCGACGCCCCGTCGCGCACCAGCAATTTCGCGGCGGCGATGGAAATGGCCGCTGCGCCGGCCGTGATGAGTGCGGTCCTGCCTTCGAGTGAGCGTTCTGCGAACATGGTTCCTTTCCGTAGGGCTGCGGGGTGGTCGGGTGTTGCCGGGGAAGATTCGCCTACTTGTCGTGGTAGTCGACCCACTCGACGATCTTGCCGTCGCGCACCACGAACACGCCGACCACCGGGTACACCTGGTCGGGCTTGCCCGCGGTCTTCACGGTGTCGACGCGGCGATTGACGACGATGCCGCCGTAGGCCGTGGTTTCACGCGTATCGACCTCGATGCTTACGCCCGGCGTCATGAAGGACTGGAACGCCGCCTTGAACGCGTCCGGCCCGACGATGACAGGCTGATCCTCGATCAAGCGCACGCGGGCGTCCGGTGCGAGGTGGGTCGCGCCCGCCTCGGGAGTGCTCCACCCGGCGATGAACGCATTCACGACGTCGATCGCCGCCTGTTCGGTGGTCTGCTCCGCTGACGCCGGCATCGCCAGCAGCACGAGCGTGGCGAGCAGGGTGGTCAGCGTTGCGACCGCGCGGTGCGCTGCATTGGTGGCGATGGTGCGGATCACGTCGAGCCTCCTGGTATGGCTTCGATTGTTTGCCGGTCGGGTACTGGAGGGGAGCGATTATGAACGGAATTGCCGCCCGTGGCGCGGGGGCGGGTGGTCGCATCGGCTCCACCTGCCGGGTGGCCGCATCGTCCGTATACTGCGCGCATGATCCGCTTCGCATCGTTCCTGATCACCGCGCTGCTGGCGCTCGGCGTGTTGCCGGCCGCGGCGGCCGGCGATGCGGCCGTCGATGCGCGCAGCGGCACGGTCCGCCTGCTGCTGACCGGGGAGCCGCCCAGCCTGGACTCGCTGCGCGCGACCGACCAGATCAGCTTCTTCGTGCTGGGGCACCTGATGGACGGGCTGCTGCAGTACGACGCGCGGAACCGGCTCGCGCCGGCGATTGCCGAGCGCTGGGAGCTGCGCCCCGACGGCGCGACGTTCTGGTTGCGGCCCGATGCGCGCTGGGAGGACGGGGCACCCGTGACCGCGCACGATTTCGTCTATGCCTGGCGTGAACTGCTGCGGCCCGCGACCGCGGCGCCTTACGCGAACCTGCTGTATCCGGTGCGCAACGCGCGTGCCATCGCCGCCGGCGAGCTGGATCCCGCCGCGCTCGGGGTGCGCGCCGCCAATGATCACCGCCTCGAGGTCGAGCTGGCCGAACCGTGCGCGTGGTTCCCGGCGCTGACCGCGTTCGTGACGCTGCTGCCGCAGCCGGCGCATTTCCGTGCGGCGCAGGGCGAGCGCTACGCGGCCGACGCCGGCCGTCTGCTCGCCAACGGCCCGTTCCGGCTCGCGAGCTGGGTGCACGGCGCGCGGCTCGCGCTGGTGCGCAACCCCCGTTACCACGGCGCGGCGTCGATCGCGCTCGAGCGCATCGAGGTGCCCTACATCACGGCCGACGAGCGCGCCGAACTCAACCTGTTCCTCGACGGTCGTATCGCGCTCGCCAACGTCGCGGCCGATTCGCTGCGCCAGGCGCTGTACGCGCGCCTGCAGCTCGAGCGCTTTCCGGACGGCTACGTGCATTTCCTGAGCTTCAATTTCCGCGCGGGGCGCCTCACGCGCAATCCGCACCTGCGGCGCGCGATCCAGGCGCTGGTCGATCCGCGCGAGATCGTCGAGCAGGTGCTGCGCATGCCAGGCCTCCTGCCTGCCGAATCGCTGTTTCCCTCGGTGCTGCACGGTGAGCGCGCGGCGTTCACCGCCGAGCATCCGCTGGCGCCACCGCCGCGCGGCGGCGAGGTGGCACGCACCGAGCTCGCGCTGGCGCTGCGCGAGCTCGGGCTGGCCCGGCCGCCGCGGCTGCACCTGCTGACCGGCGAGGCGGCGACCGCGCTGCGCATCGGCGAGTTCCTGCAGGCGCGCCTGGCCGAGGAACTCGGGATCGAGTTGCGGCTGGACCGCCAGATCACCAAGCAGCGCCTGCAGCTGATGATGCGCGGCGAGTTCGACCTCGCACTGCAGAACTGGGGGCCGGATTTCGACGATCCGATCGGTTTCGCGCAGTTGCTGGAGACCGGCAATCCGGTCAACCGCGGCGCGTATGGCGACCCGCGCTACGACGCGCTGCTGGCCATCGCGCGCGCGGCGGCACCGGGCGGAAGCCGGGTTCGCGCGTTCGCGAAGATGCAGCGGCTGGTCCGTGACGAAGCCGTGTTGCTGCCGGTCTACGAGAACGTGCGGCTGTACGCGCGCCATCGCGCGCTCGCGGGCGTGGTGCGCGCGCCGTTCGGCGGCGACCCGAACCTGCGCCACGCGCGGATCGTCGATCGCTGAGCCGCGGGACGTGGCGGGCCATCGTGGCCATGCTCTATGATCGGTCGAACGTCCCGACGGAGAACCGCATGCGTCCATTCCCTGGCGATCCCGAGCTGGCAAGCCTGCTCGCGTTCGCGGTGGGGTTCGCGGTCTCGGTCGGCGCCGCGGCGCACGCGCTGCTCACCAAGCGCGATCCGCGCAGCGCCGGCGTCTGGATCAGTCTGTGCCTGTTCTTCCCGGTGCTGGGCGCGCTCGCCTACGCATTGTTCGGCAACAACCGCATCCGCACCCGCGCACGCCGCCTGCACGCGCTGCCGCACGACGAGGGGCCGGCCCGGCCGCTGGCGCTGGAGCACGTCGCGGCCGAGCACCTGATCGCTCCCGAGTACCGCAACCTCGCGCTGCTGGGGCGTGCGGCGAGCGGCAACGAGCTGCTCACCGGCAACAGCGTCGAGGCGCTGCTGTGCGGCGAGAATGCGTACCCGGCGATGCAGCACGCGATCGGCGAAGCCCGTCGCCATGTCTGGCTCGCGAGTTACATC
>CAUJIL010000298.1 GCA_963204845.1 Pseudomonadota bacterium
GATCCGGCTGTCGCGCAACCGCTGTTTGCGCGCCGCGCTCCAGCGTGCGTCGGCGATCGGCTCGCCGGCGAGGTTGATGACTGCATCGAGCGGCTCGTCGCGGGCCAGTTCGTCCAGGCGACGCACCACGCGCGTGCCGGCGGGAAGTGCGCGAGCGGCGCGCTCCGGGTCGCGGCTCAGCACCTCGAGGCGCGCGCCGCTTGCCGCGAGCCGACGGCACAGCGCCTGCCCGATGAATCCGCTGCCTCCGGTGATCACGTATCGAGTCATGGCGCGTGCCTCCTGTGCGACGGGTCGGCGAAGCGCCCGGGTCCGCGCTGGTTGATTTAGTCTACGCCAGTCCCCATATGCCGGATGAGTTCACGGGAGAACCACATGAGCGAACAGCCCGACACCGACACGGAAGGCAGATCCGGCACCGAGCTCGCGCTGCCGAACCTGGCGCTGCCCGAGATCCTGTACCTGATGCCGGTCACGACGCGGCCGTTCATGCCGGCGCAGATCCAGCCGATGATGGCCGACGCCACGGCCTGGGGCGACACCGTGCAGCGCGTTGCGCAGACCGACCACAAGATCATGGGGCTGTTCTTCGTCGATACCGACGACACCAGCACCGTGAAGTCCGACGAGATCCCGTTGATCGGCTGCGCGGTGCGCCTGCTCAACGCCTCCGGCGACGGCAAGCGCGTGCAGTTCATCGCGCAGGGGCTGGGGCGCGCGCGTATCCGGCGCTGGATCAACCGCACGCCGCCGTACGTGGTGCAGGTCGAGTACCCGAAGAGCGAGCTGGAGCGCGACGACGAGACGCGCGCCTACGCGATGGCGCTGGTCGGCGCGATCAAGGAGCTGGTGCCGCTCAACCCGCTCTACAACGAGGACCTGAAGCACTACCTGATGCGTTTCAGCCCGGAGGATCCCTCACCGCTCACCGATTTCGCGGTCACGCTGACCAGCGCGGGCGGGCGCGAGCTCCAGGACATCCTCGAGACGCTGCCGGTGCTCGCGCGCATGCACAAGGTGCTGCCGCTGCTGAAGAAGGAGATCGAGGTCGCGCGACTGCAGGACCGCATCAGCAGCCAGGTCAACCAGACCGTCAACGAACGCCAGCGCGAGTTCTTCCTGCGCGAGCAGCTGAAGGTCATCAAGCAGGAGCTGGGCCTGTCGAAAGACGACCGCAGCGCCGACGTCGAGAAGTTCGAGGCGCGGCTGGCCGCGCTGCACGTGCCCGCGCACGCGCTGGAGCGCATCCGCGACGAACTCGACAAGCTCGCGATCCTCGAGACCGGATCACCCGAGTACGGGGTGACGCGTAACTACCTCGACTGGGCGACCTCGGTGCCGTGGGGAATCCATTCGCAGGACAAGCTCGATCTGGCGCACGCGCGCGAGGTCCTCGAACGCGAGCACGACGGCCTGGCGGATGTGAAGGAGCGCATCCTGGAGTTCATCGCGGTGGGCGCCTACCGGGGCGAGATCAGCGGATCGATCATCGTGCTGGTCGGGCCGCCCGGCGTCGGCAAGACCTCGATCGGACGCTCGATCGCGCACGCGCTGGGGCGCGAGTTCTACCGCTTCAGCCTCGGCGGCATGCGCGACGAGGCCGAGATCAAGGGCCACCGTCGCACCTACATCGGTGCGATGCCGGGCAAGTTCGTGCAGGCGTTGAAGCAGGTCAAGGTCACCAACCCGGTGATCATGCTCGACGAGATCGACAAGGTCGGCGCCTCGTACCAGGGCGATCCCGCCTCGGCGTTGCTCGAGGCGCTGGACCCGGAGCAGAACGCGGAGTTCCTCGATCACTACCTCGACCTGCGCGTCGATCTGTCGAAGGTGCTGTTCGTGTGCACCGCGAACCAGCTCGACACGATCCCGGCGCCGCTGCTCGACCGCATGGAGGTGATCCGCCTGGCCGGCTACATCGCCGAGGAGAAGCTCGCGATCGCGAAGAACCACCTGTGGCCGCGGCTGCTCGAACGCGCCGGCGTGAAGACCGCGCGGCTGCGCATCGCGGACGCGGCGCTGCGCCACGTGATCGAGGGTTACGCGCGCGAGGCCGGGGTGCGCAACCTCGAGAAACGCCTGGCGGCGATCGTGCGCAAGAGCGTCGTGAAGCTGCTCGACGATCCCACCGCGCGGCTGCGCATCGGGCGGGCCGAGGTCGAACAGATGCTCGGGGCGCCGGTGTTCACCAGGGAAAAACCGCTGCGCGGAGTCGGGGTGGTCACCGGGCTCGCCTGGACCGCGCTCGGCGGCGCGACGCTGCCGGTGGAAGCCTCCCGCGTGCACGCGCTGACGCGCGGCTTCAAGCTCACCGGCAAGCTCGGCGAGGTGATGCGCGAGTCGGCCGAGATCGCCTACAGCTACGTGATGTCGCACCTGGCGCACTACGGTGCCGATGCGAAGTTTTTCGACGAATCCTTCGTGCACCTGCACGTGCCGGAGGGCGCCACACCGAAGGACGGGCCGAGCGCGGGCGTGACGATGGCGACCGCGCTGCTGTCGCTGGCGCGCGGCGAGAAGCTCGCGCGGCCACTGGCGATGACCGGCGAGCTGACGCTCACCGGGCAGGTGCTGCCGGTCGGCGGCATTCGCGAGAAGGTCATCGCGGCGCGCCGGGTCGGCATCGCCGAGTTGGTGCTGCCGGAAGCGAACCGCAAGGATTTCGACGAACTGCCCGATTACCTGCGCGAAGGCCTCACGGTGCATTTCGCCAAACGCTACGACGACGTGTTCCGCGTGGTGTTCCCGTAGGTTCGGCCTGTGGCCGAACATGGTTTGCACGAATGTCCGGGCACAGCCCGGACCTACGCGAACCTGTCCGTGCGTAGCCCGGGCCGCGCATGTTCGGGCACGGTTCCGGGGCGGGTGAACGCCCCGTAGGTTCGGCCTGTGGCCGAACGGGGTTTGCACGAATGTCCGGGCACAGCCCGGACCTACGCGAACCTGTCCGTGCGTAGCCCGGGCCTACGCGGTCAGCAGGAACTCGATCAGTGCCTTCTGCGCGTGCAGGCGGTTCTCGGCCTCGTCCCAGATCACGGTGTCGGGCGCGTCCATCAGCTCGGCGCTGATCTCCTCGCCGCGGTGTGCGGGCAGGCAGTGCAGGTAGATTGCATCCGGCGCGGCGACGTCGAGCAGCCGGCGGTCGAGCTGGTAGGCGGCGAAGGCGCGCGCGCGGCGCTCCTGTTCGGCCTCCTGGCCCATCGATGCCCACACGTCGGTGGCGAGGAGGTGCGCGCCGCGCGCGGCATCGAGCGGGTCGCGCACCACGCTGACGCGCCCGGCAGTGGCGTGCAGCAGGTCCGCGCGCGGTTCGTAACCCTCGGGGCAAGCAATGCGCAGCTCGAAGTCGAACTGCCGCGCAGCGTTGATGTAGGACTGGCACATGTTGTTGCCGTCGCCGATCCACGCCACCTGCCGGCCACGGATGCTGCCGCGGTGCTCGACGAAGGTCTGCACGTCGGCCAGCAACTGGCAGGGGTGGAAGTCGTCGGTCAGCCCGTTGATCACCGGCACGCGCGAGCACGCGGCGAAGCGCTCGACGATCGCATGCGCGAAGGTGCGGATCATCACGACATCGACCATCGACGACAGCACGCGCGCGGTGTCCTCGATCGGTTCGCCGCGCCCCAGTTGCGTGTCGCGCGGCGACAGGAACAGCGCGTGGCCGCCCATCTGGGCCATGCCGGCCTCGAACGAGACGCGCGTGCGGGTGGAGGACTTCTCGAAAATCATGCCCATCACGCGGTCGCGCCCGATCGTGCCGGCGCCGGCGCCGCGCGGATCGGCCTTCATCGCGATCGCGCGCCGGATCACAGCGTCGAGTTCGGCGGGACTCAGGTCGAGGAGAGTCAGGAAATGCCGTGCCGGCATGACGGGTGTCTCCGGGTAGGGTGGGCGGGCTAGCCGGGGCCGGCCGAGGCGTGTTCGCGCGCCTCGATCAGTTCGCCCAGCGTGGCTACGATCCGGTCGATTTCCTGCGGGCCGATGATCAGCGGCGGCAGCAGGCGGATCACGCGATCCGCCGTGACATTGATCAGCAGGCCGCGCTCGAGCGCGGCCTGCATCAGCTCGGGGCAGGGTTCGCGCAGTTCGATGCCGACCATCAGTCCGCGCCCGCGCACTTCGACCACGCCCTTCAGCCCCGCGAGCCGCGCGCGCAGCCCTTCGATCAGCCGCGCGCCCATGCGCTCGGCGTTGCCGCACAGGTCCTCGGCGACGATCGTCGCGAGCACGGCGAGTCCGGCGGCGCAGGCGAGCGGGTTGCCGCCGAAGGTCGAGCCGTGGTTGCCGGCATGGAACACGCCCGCTGCCTTGCCGTGCGCCAGGCAGACGCCGATCGGCACCCCGTTGCCCAGTCCCTTTGCGGTGCTCAGCACGTCGGGCGTCACGCCGGTGTGCTGGAACGCGAACAGGCGGCCGGTGCGCCCGTTGCCGGTCTGCACCTCGTCGAGCATCATCAGCCAGTCATGGCGATCGCACAGTTCGCGCACGCCCTCGAGGTAGCCCGGCGGCGCCACGCGCACGCCGGATTCGCCCTGGATCGGTTCGAACAGCACGGCGACGATGCTGGTGTTGTTGCGCGCGATGCTCTGCAGTTCGTCGAGATCGCCGTAGCGCGCACGCACGAAGCCGCTGACCAGCGGTTCGAAACCGGCCTGCACCTTGCGGCTGCCGGTGGCCGACAGCGTCGCCAGCGTGCGCCCGTGGAACGAGTTCTCCATCACCACGATCGCCGGCTTCTCGATGCCGCGCCCGTGGCCGTACATGCGCGCGATCTTGATCGCGCACTCGTTCGCCTCGGCGCCGGAGTTGCCGAAGAACACGTTGTCCATCCCGCTCAGCGCGACCAGCCGCTCGGCGAGTTCGCGCTGGCGCGTGATGCCGTAGATGTTCGAGGTGTGCAGCAGTTGCGCCGCCTGTTGCTGGATCGCGTGCGTGACCGCCGGATGCGCGTGCCCGAGGCCGCAGACGGCGATGCCGGCCAGCGCGTCGAGATAACGCTTGCCCTCGGTGTCGTAGAGCCACACGCCCTCGCCGCGCGCGAACTCGACGTCGAGCCGCTTGTAGGTGGGCATGATCGACTTCGGGTCCATGGGCGCCTCGTTCGGGGATGCCAAAAACGCAAAAAGGCAGCGCGCGCTGCCCCCGGAAAAGGGGCCGATGGTAACGATCCGCGCGGCGTGGTGCAAGGTCGTATTGCAGCGTCGGCGTAGTGTCCCGTAGGTTCGGCCAGTGGCCGAACAAAATGTCCGCGTAGGTTCGGCCTGTGGCCGAACATTATGAATGTCCGGGCACAGCCCGGACCTACGCGAACATGTCCGGGCACAAAAGCCGATTGAATTACTGGGGTATTAACAAGGACTCGTGTAGACTGGCTGCCCGAATCACATACCTTCCCGAGGTGGATGGCGCCCATGTCCGAGGACATCATCGAGACGATCAAGCAGCAGATCGCGAGCAACCCCGTGATCCTGTACATGAAGGGCTCGCCCGAGCAGCCGCAGTGCGGGTTTTCGGCGCGTGCCTCGCAGGTGTTGATGGCCTGTGGCGAACGTTTCGCCTACGTCGATATCCTGTCGAACCCGGCGATCCGCGCGAACCTGCCGGCGTACGCGAACTGGCCGACCTTTCCGCAGTTGTGGGTAGGCGGTGAGCTGATCGGCGGGTCCGACATCATCGCGGAGATGTACGACAAGGGTGAACTGCAGCCGCTGATCAAGGACGCGGTGGCGAAGAGCGCCTGACCTGGCCGCGGCGCTGCGCCGCGGCTAGTCGTCCTCGCCGCCGGCTTCCACCGGCGGCCATCCCACCGCGCGCTGCCACGCGTTCACGATCGTGCAGAACAGCTCCGCGGTCTTCTCGCAGTCGTAGCCCGCGCGGTGCGCCTTGCGCGTGCTGAACTCGATTCCCGCCAGCTCGCAGGCCTTCGCGAGCACGGTCTGGCCGTACGCCATGCCGGCCAGCGTCACGGTGTCGAAGGTGCTGAACGGGTGAAACGGGTTGCGCTTGATGCCCTGGCGGTTCGCGGCCGCAAACACGAAGCCGTGGTCGAAGAAGGCGTTGTGCCCGACCAGGATTGCGCGCTTGCAGCCGGCGGCGCGCACCGCGTGGCGCACTTCGGAGAACAGGCTGCGCAGCGCTTCGCCTTCCTCGAGCGCGCCACGCGCCGGGTCGTACGGGTCGATGCCGGTGAAATCGAGCGAGGCTTGCTCGATGTTGGCGCCCTCGAACGGCACCACCGCGATGCCGACCGTGCGCGTGCAGTACAGTTCGCCGGCCTCGTTCATGTCGAGCAGCGTCACCGCGGCCTCGAGCAGCGCATCGCTGCGGGCGTCGAAGCCGCCGGTCTCGACGTCCAGCACCACCGGCAGATAACCGCGGAAGCGCCGCGCCATGGGGGCGTCGCGGTGGCGTGTTTCCTCGACGTCGAGCAGCCAGTCGTGGCGTCCGGCGTTCATCGCGTCGCCTCCCGGCGTTCGGCACGCCACGCGACGGTCTCGCCGGCGCACATCGGCACCAGTTCCTCGTCGCCGAGGCGCAACGTCGCCGGCACGGTCCACGGTTCGCGCACCAGGCGCACCCGGGTGCTGCTGCGTGGCAGGCCATAGAAATCCGGCCCGTGGTGGCTGGCGAACGCTTCCAGCCGCGCCAGCGCCCCGGCCGCCTCGAACACCGCCGCGTAGCACTCGAGCGCGGCGTGCGCGCTGAAGATCCCCGCGCAGCCGCTCGCGCATTCCTTGGCGAGGCGCGCGTGCGGGGCCGAATCGGTGCCGAGGAAGAAGCGCGGCGAGCCGCTGGTCGCCGCGCGGACCAGCGCGCGCTGGTGGGTGTCGCGCTTGAGCACCGGCAGGCAGAAGAAGTGCGGGCGCAGCGCGCCGGCGAGCAGGTGGTTGCGGTTGTACAGCAGGTGGTGCGGCGTGATCGTTGCGGCGAGGTTGCGCGGCCCCGACTCGACGAAAGCCACCGCCTCGGCGGTGGTGATGTGCTCGAACACCACGCGCAGGCGTGGAAATTCCGCGAGCAGCGGCGCCAGCACCCGTTCGATGAACACGCGTTCGCGGTCGAACACGTCGACTTCGGGGTCGGTGACCTCGCCGTGCACCAGCAGCGGCAGACCGGTGTCCTGCAGCGCCGCGAGCGCGCCGGCGCAGCGTGCGAGATCGGTCACCCCGGCGTCACTGTTGGTGGTCGCGCCGGCGGGGTA
>CAUJIL010000299.1 GCA_963204845.1 Pseudomonadota bacterium
CGGGATCGCTTCGCACCACGCCTTCACCAGCGGTTCGATGCCCATGACGCCGCTGGTCAGCGGGGTGGCGATCCAGCCCGGGCACAGCGCGTTACAGCGGATGTTCTCGTGCGCGTGGTCGAGCGCCACCGTGCGCGTGTAGTTGATCACGGCCGCCTTGGCCGCGTTGTAGGCCGCGAAGCCGTAGTCGGCGCCGATGCCCGAGATCGACGCGGTGTTCACGATCGCGCCGCCACCGGCGCGCCGCAACGCGGGGATCGCCGCCTTGCAGCCGTAGAACACGCTGTTCAGGTCGACGTCGATCACATGCCGCCACTGCTCGATGTCCAGCGTGACCGAATCGCCCATGCTGCCGATGCCGGCGTTGTTGCACATCACGTCGAGCCGTCCGAAGGCGTTCTCGGCCTGCGCCACCAGCGCCTCGACGTCGCCGGGAACGGTCACGTCGGCGCGCACGAACAGCGCCACCCGGCGCTCGGCCGCCGCATTGAGTTCGACGGCCAGCGCCTGCCCTTCCTCCTCGCGCAGGTCACCGATCACGACCCGTGCGCCTTCCTGCACGAACAGCCGCGCCATCGCCGCGCCGATCCCCAGCGCACCGCCCGTGATCACGGCCACCTTGCCGCCCAGTCTGCCTGCCTCGCTCACCTCGAGCCTCCTTCGCGTCGTCTGCCGGGATACGGTGCGCCCTCGCGCACCGGCGTCGGCGCAGTGTAGCGCCGCCGACCCGGCCAACGGGTTACGAGTCATCCACCCCGGGTCGGGCATATCGCGCCTATAATCGGACGCAGCCGCAGGAGCCTACCGATGAGCACGCCCCGTCAGCCGCCGGGCGCCACGCCGCCACCGGCGAACGCACCGCCGCCCAGTGTGCCCTTGGACGCGGACGCGCAGGAGCCCGCGCCCGAGCCGGTCGAGTCCTCTTCGCCGCCGTGTGCACTGCACGAAGTCGACGAGCGATACCGCGGCTTCTGAACGCGTGCCGGCCGGATATGCATTCCGTGTGAATTTTTCGCATCCCGCCGGGTACAATTTCACAGGATCGGTCGGGATACTTCGTTTCGGTCAAGTAGACTTACCGAGAGCACTCAGAAGAAAGAGCGGCATAGCCGCCAGCCGCACGTACAACCGACGACAACCGAGGAGACCTCATGATGAATGCGCGACAGTTCAACTCGCGGAAGACCGGCATCGCAGCGCTCGTGGGCGCCGCCATCGCCGCTTCCCTACCCGGCATGGCGCTCGCACAGGACGCGACCGCGATCGAGGAAATGATCGTCACCGCGCAGAAGCGCGAGGAACGGTTGCAGGACGTGCCGATCGCGATCAGCGCGATCTCGAAGGCGCAGATCGAGAAGCGCGGCATCGACGACGTGCTGGACCTGAAGGCGCTGGCGCCCAACCTGCTGGTCAGCAAGTACCCGAACAGCAACGTGGTGTCGCAGGTCGCGATCCGCGGTGGCGTGACCGTGAACGCGGCGATGTACTGGGAGCCGAGCACCGGCATGTACCTCGACGGCGTGTACCTCGGCAAGGCCGTGGGCTCGGTGTTCGACGTGGTCGACCTGGAGCGCGTCGAGGTGCTGCGCGGACCGCAGGGCACGCTGTACGGCCGCAACACGATGGCCGGCGCGGTGAACCTGATCACCAAGAAGCCGACCGGCGAGTTGGGCGGCTCGGTGAAGCTCGAGCTCGGCAACTACGGCTACCACACCGAGCGCGTGTCGGTGGACCTGCCGAAGATGGGTATCGCGCGCGCCTCGTTCGCGTTGCGCTCGGAGAAGCGCGACGGCATGGTGAAGCTCAGCGACTCGAGCCCCGGCGACGAACTGGACAGCCGCGACAAGCTCGGCGCTCGCTTCGCGCTTGCGCTGGACATCGCCGACAACTTCGTGGCCGACTACGCGTACGACTACACCGACGTCGACCAGGCGCCGCCGCACAGCCAGCTCTATTACGTGACGCCGACCACCGCGCTGTTCCGTGAAGCCGCGACGCTGGCTTCGACGGATCGCCTCGGCAAGGTCGCCACCAACTGGCCCGGCTACGAGCAGCTCGAACTCGAGGGGCACGCGCTGACCCTGACCTGGGAAATCGACGAGCACAACACGCTGAAATCGATCACCGCGTACCGTGACCTGAAGAACGACGACTCGGTCGACCTCGACGGCACGCGCCTCACCATCGCCACCGCGAACCGTATCTCCGACTTCGAGCAGAAGTCGCAGGAACTGCAACTGGTCGGCGACGTCGCGAGCCTGAACTACGTGGTCGGCCTCTACTACTACGAGGACGAAGGCGACACGGTCAACCCGCACGTGTTCTTCTTCGGCACCGACAGCTCCGAATACGGTTTCGGCGCCGAGGCGAAAGCCGCCTACGCCCAGCTCGACTGGCATGCCACCGAGCAACTCACGCTGAGTGGCGGCCTGCGCTACACCGACGAGGACAAGGACACCTGGCGCTTCAAGGCCGCGTCCATCCCCAGCCAACGGATTCCGATGGTCTCGGCGAGCGAGTCGTTCTCGGACACCACGCCGATGGTCAGCGCCGCGTACGCGTTCAGCGACGCGCTGAACGTCTACGTGAAGTACTCCGAAGGCTTCACGCGCGGCGGCTTCCAGGGCGAGGCGGGCGGCCCGACGGCCGAGATCGCCATGCGGGAGGCCAAGACGCCGTACGACCCCGAGAAGCAGTCGACCTGGGAAATCGGCGCGAAGTCCACCCTGCTCGACGGCACGCTGCAACTGAACGCGGCGGTGTTCCACAACACGATCGAGGATATGCACGTCACGCAGTTCTCGGG
>CAUJIL010000300.1 GCA_963204845.1 Pseudomonadota bacterium
GGCGCGCAGCTCCGCGAGGCAGGTGCGATAGACGCGGTCGAAGCGCAGCTGAAGGTCGCCGACCGCGTCGCGGATGTCGTCGAGCAGTTGCTCCCAGCGCGCCTTCTCGCGGCCTTTGGAGAATGCGGCGAGCCGCCTCACGTCGGCGTAGCGCACACGGTAGAACTCGTCGAGGTTGCTCGAGAAGATGCCCATGAAGCGCACGCGCTCGATCAGCGGGTTCTCGGGGTCCTCGGCCTCCTGCAGCACACGGGCGTTGAAGGACAGCCAGCTGAGCTCCTTCGGATGGATCGGGCCTGTCTTGCGTCTGTAAGGCATCGGGAATCCGTGGATCAGGGCTGGCGATTGAAAATGCACCGGCAGCGATTAAACTTGGCCGCCTCGCGCGTCGGCGCGGAAGACCGCATGTCTAACCGCTCCTGATGGCAGTTTTATTACAGCCGCCAGCGCAATGCCACGGAAATACCTCACATGAACCAGGCGACCGGCCCCGTCTGCGCCGTGCTGGACCTCGGATCGAACAGCTTCCACCTGCTGGTGGGGCGGCTCGATGCCGGGCGCATCGTCACGCTCGACCGGCGCAAGGACATGGTGCGGCTCGCGCAGGGGCTCGGCGAGGACGGACTGCTCGACGAGAAGGTGATGCAGCGCGCGCTCGACAGCCTGGCGGTGTTCGCGCAGCAGGTGCGCAACATAGCGCGCGCGAACCTGCGCGTGGTGGGCACCAACACGTTGCGCGCGGCGCACAACGCCGACGTGTTCCTCGAGCGCGCCGAGAAGATCATCGGGGTGCCGATCGATGTGATCAGCGGTCAGGAGGAGGGGCGGCTGATCTTCCTCGGCGTCGCGAAGGGACACGCGAGCAATGCGGTGCGACGGCTGGTAGTGGACATCGGAGGCGGCTCCACCGAATTCATCGTCGGGCGGCGCAAGGCCAAGCGCGTCGAGAGCCTGTTCATCGGCTGCGTCTCGATGAGCGAGCGTTTCTTCCCGGACCGGCGCATCACCCGCGCCCGCTACGGGCGTGCGCTGACGCTGGCGCGCGCCGAGATCCAGCACCTCGCCGACGGCTACGGCGCCACGCGCTGGGACGAGGCGGTGGGCACCTCGGGCACCATCCGTTACGTCGAGAGCGTGATCGACCGCATCACGCCGTGCGACAACCTGATCACGCGCGAGGCGCTCGATGCGGTGGTGGAGCGGCTGCTGGCCAGCCGCAAGCCCGATGTGCTGGAGTCGCTGGGGCTGAGCAGCGAGCGCGCGCCGGTGTTTCCGGGCGGGCTGGCGATCCTGCACGCGGCGTTCATCGAGCTCGGCATCCAGCGCATGCACGTCTCGGATTACGCGCTCAAGGAAGGCGCGCTGTACGAACTGGCGGACCAGGGCGAGCACGAGGACACGCGGCGCCAGACCATCGATTACCTCGGCAAGCAATTCGCGATCGACCGCCGCCAGGCCACGCGCGTCGAGCGCCTGGCGAGGTCGCTGCTGCCGCAGGCGGCGACGCGCCTGCGCACCGGGCGCCACTATGCGCTGCAGGTGCTGGTCGCCGCGGCGCAACTGCACGAACTCGGCCTCACGATCTCGCACAGCGGCTATCACAAGCACGGGGCCTACCTGCTCGAACACGCCGACATGCCTGGCTTCTCGCGCAGCGAGCAGAAGATGCTGAGCTTCCTGGTGCTCAACCACCGCCGCAAGCTGCGCGCCCCCGAGGTCGCCAGCTACCGTTTCGAGGCCGACTGGGCGCTGGTGCTCGTGCTGCGACTGGCGTGCCTGTTCAACCGCATGCGCGTCGACCAGCGCATGCCCTCGATCCGCCTGGCGCCGGTGCGCAGGGGCTGGGAGATCGAGTTGCCGGCCGCCTGGTTGCGCAAGCACCCGCTGGTCGAGGAGGATCTGCGCGCGGAGAACGATTTCCTCTCTGCGATCGGGTCCTCGCTGAAGCTCAGGACGCGGCGGTGAGCGGTGCCCCCACCCCGCGTCCGCGCGCCGGCGCGTGCGCGGGGAGCGGCACGATCCGCGCCTGCGCTACCGACTTCGTGGTCGAAGAGCACATCGAGATGGACGCCGAAACCGGCGGCGAGCACCTGTGGCTGCGCGTGCGCAAGTGCGGCGAGAACACCGACCACGTCGCTGGCCTGCTCGCGCGCGCGGCCGGCATCCGCCCTCGCGACGTGGGCTACGCGGGCCGCAAGGACCGCCATGCCGTGACCACGCAGTGGTTCAGCCTGCACCTGCCGGGGCGTCCCGATCCGGCATTCGATGCGCTGCCGCCGTCGGTGCAGGTGCTCGAGTCGCGCCGGCGCCGCCGCAAACTCGCGGTCGGCGGGCTGCGCGCGAACCGGTTCCGGATCGTGGTGCGGGACTTCGACGGCGATCGCGAGTTGCTCGAGGCGCGGCTCGCGGAACTGCAGGCGCACGGGGCGCCGAACCACTTCGGCGCGCAGCGCTTCGGGCGCGACGGCGGCAACCTCGCGCTCGCTGCCGACTGGTTCGCCGGCAGGCGGCAGGTGCGCGACCGCAAGCTGCGCGGCCTGCTGCTGTCGGCGGCACGCGCGGCGATCTTCAACGCCGTGCTCGCCGAGCGCATCGCGGACGGCTCCTGGTGCATGGCGCGCGCCGGCGACACGCTGATGGCCGACGGCCGGGGCAGCTACTTCGTGGCCACCGACATCGACGTCACGCTCGAGGCGCGGGTGGGTACCGGTGAGTTGCACGCGGCCGGCCCGCTGTGGGGCGCCGGCGACCCGCCGGCCACCGGCGCGGTCGCCGCGCTCGAGCGGGAGGTGGCGGCGCGCTTCCCTGACTTCGCGCGTGGACTGCTCGACGCGGGCCTGCGCCAGGAACGGCGGGCGTTGCGCGTGATGCCGCGCGACTTCGGCTGGGACTGGCTGGACGACGGTGCGCTCGCGCTCGCGTTCAGCCTGCCGGCCGGCTGCTTCGCGACCACGCTGCTCGACGAGGTGCTCGACTGCCATGATGCCGGCGGTGCCGGCTGATCATGGGCCGTGGGCGACCCCCCCGGCCCCCCC
>CAUJIL010000301.1 GCA_963204845.1 Pseudomonadota bacterium
GTGTTTGGGGCCTTCCCCCTCCCCTGTTTTTCCCCCCGGCCGCCCCCCGTCCCCCCCCCCCCCCCCCCGCCCCGGCACGGTGGCACGGTGGCACGATCAGGGGTCTGCCACCGCCGCCAGCCGCCGAACCATCGGCTCAGAACGCGAAGCTGGCCGACACGGTCAGGTACTGCTCCTCGAGCGCGTTGTCGGTGTAGCGGTACGACAGCCCCACGCGTGTCCCGCGCGGCCACATCGCATCTACCCCCACTGCGGCGCGCCAGCCGTCGTCGTCGATCGCGTAGCCCGGCATGCGGAACCACGGCCCGCTGTCCAGCGACTTGACGACCGCGCGCACCGTCTCGCTGCGGTCCTCGAACTCGCGCGCGTACGCCACGTCGGCACGCACTTCGAGATCCACGTCCGCCGCGCCGAACGGCCAGGCCACGAACACACCGGCGCTGCCCAGCGCCGAATCGCGCTGCTGCCCGTCGAACCGCATCGTCGACGAGCTCAGTCCGTCCTCGCCGTAGCCGTCGACCTCGATACGCGCGAGTTCCACGCCGAGGAACGGTCCGAAGCGCAGCGCGGCGTCGGTGCCCATCAGGTCGACCCCCAGCTTCGCGGCCAGCCCGAGCGCATCGGCATCGGTGTCGCCCGACTCGCGGCGCCGCAGCACCTCGCCGAGCGCAAGACGCCGCTCGATGTCGTCCAGGTCGCTGCGACCATAGCCCAGCACCGCCTCGGCGAACCAGCCGTCACAGCGGTACGCCGTGAACAGCGAGGCGTGCAGGCTCTCGGTGTCGAAACCGCTGCCGCCGCCATCCATGTCCCACTCGCCACGCTGGGCGCCGATCGCGCCGCCCACGGACCAGCCGTTGCCCAGCCACACACTGCCTCCCAGCGTCAGTCCACCGGCGTCGCTGCTCGCGCCCGGCGTGGACCAGCGATCGCCGGCATCGAGCGCACGGCCCTGCCCGACGACGAAGAAGCGGTGAGGTTCCGGTGCGCTGTCGAACCGCCCGGCCTCGAGATGGTGCTCGACGGTGCGCAGCTGCGCGCGCGCCTCGGCCAGCGCAGCCTCCGGCAAGAGGGCGATCATTCCCGGGGCGCGAATCACGGCTTCCATGAGGTCGGCGGCCGCACGCGCGGCCGCCTGGGTCGGATGCAATCCGTCCTGGAACACGAACTGGTCCGGGTCGCCGCCACTGGCCTTGCCGCGGCCGGCCGGTTCCGGACAGGCGATGCCCCCGGCTTCGCTGGCGCTGTAGCACACCCGTGACTGATCGAGGTCGGCCGGAAAGCCGAAAGCGACGGGATCGGCGAGCACCTCGTCGAACATGCGCTGCACATCGATGCGAATGAAGTTGCCGTCCATGCCCAGCAGTTCGCGTTCGAACGCGGCGTTGTAGGCGAGCGCCGCGGCGCTGCGGTCCGCTGCCAGTTGCGTGCGTCCGCTGGGCGTTATGTTCGCCGCCTCGGCGAACTCACCCAGCCGCGGCAGCGTGGGCAGCACGATGTAACGCGCGCCGGCATCGACCAGCGCCTGCGCGATCTGCCCGCTGACCTGCGCGGTCTGCACCGGGTCATCGACATCACGGATATCGTTGCCCGCGATCAGCGCGTAATACAGCGTGTCCGGACCCACCGCGAGCGCGCCGGACGCCACGCGCGCCAGGAAGCCCGGCTGCCGCTCGACAAAAGGACCTACCGTGACCACCGAATCGCCGACCACCGATGCCAGCACTTCCTCCGAGCGATAGCCGCCGACCGCGAAATTGAGGTTGCCGCTGTTCTGCGTGTCGGTTCGCGGACCCATGATCAGCAGCGGCGTGGACGGGTCCAGCCGCCCCAGCCCCAGGTCGAGTGCCAGCCACTCCGGCATCGAGTAGCCGCGCCGCCCCGTGGCCGCATCGATGTTCGTGAAGCGCAGGCCGGTGGTGCCGCCGAGTTCGAGGTCGGGGAACTGGCCCGAATCGTCGTAGCTCGCCCCGAAGGCGATGAACTGGTCGAAGGGAACTCCCGCCGAGGCCCCGTTGGCACCCAGCGTGGCCGCCGCGATCGCGGCACCGATCATCCGTCGCATGACGTTGTCCTCCATGTTTCCACTCTCGACCTGCACAACCGCGTCGGGCCGCTGTCGTGCGGCGATGATACCTCCGATCGTGGCCGATGCCAGTCCGTGCCAGCTGATGTACCATGCCGCGTCCCTGCCAAGAAGAACACGCATGCGCCCTGTCCTGGTGCCAGCCTTGCTCGTGGCTTCCGCCCCCCTCCGGTCCCACGCCGCGGGCGGCGACATCGACCAGCGCATCGCCGACGCTTTCGAGCCGTTCGCCGACACGGTGGCCGGCTTCGTGTTCGCGGCGATCGACATCGGCGGCTTCGCGGTGCCGTGGATCCTGTTCTGGCTGATCGTCGCCGGCCTGTTCTGCACGCTGTACTTCCGCTTCATCAACGTGCGCGGCATGGCGCAGGGACTGCGGATCATCCGCGGCGACTACGACAATGCGGATCACCACGGCGACACCAGCCACTTCCAGGCGCTCGCGACCGCGCTGTCCGGCACCGTAGGTCTCGGCAACATCGCCGGTGTGGCCGTGGCGG
>CAUJIL010000302.1 GCA_963204845.1 Pseudomonadota bacterium
CAGGTCGACCACCTGCGGCACGATCGAGAACGTACCGATGGTGCCGGTGTGCCCGGCGGCGTCGTACCCCTGGGCGATCAGCACGTCGGTACCGGCCTCGATCTGGCGCTTCGCCTGTCGCGGCTTGCCGATCAGGCCCCAGACCTGCATCTGCAACTGGTGCGCGCGCTCGAGCAGAAACGCCGGCGAACCCAGCCCCGAGGCGAACACCGGCACCCGCTCGTCGAACACCACCTCGAGCTGCTTCAGCCCGCGCGACTGGTCGAGCCCGCCCCACTGGTACAGATCCGGCGGCTTCTTCGGGTCCGGTACGTCGTACTTCGCCTTGATCGACCGCTCGAAGGCGCGGTGTTCGGCCGGGATCTGCGCCAGCAGCTCCTCGAGCGAGCGCTGTTCGGGCACCGCCGCGGGCAGCACCAGATCGATCCCGAAGGCCTTGCCGCCGATGCGCTGGCGCAGCCAGCGGATGTCGGCCGCAATCTGCTCGGGCGTGTGCATCGCCTCGCCGAGCACCGCGAAGCCGCCCGCGTTGATGACCGCCGCGGCCACGTCCTTGCAGTGCGTGAACGCCACCACCGGGTATTCGATTCCGAGCCGCTCGCACAGCACCGTGTGCAACGGGGACTGCTTCATCATTCCGATCTCCTGCGCTGTGGCATCAGCCGTTGAAACGCGGCGGGCGCTTCTCGATGAACGCGCGCGTGGCCTCGGCGAAATCGGGGCCTTTCATCAGCCGCTCCTCGACCTCGGTCTCGCGCCACAGCACCTTGTGGCCGTCGGCCTCGCACATGTTGTCCCACACCAGTTGCTTGGTCGCGATCAGCGAGGACACCGGATGCGCCGCGATCTCGGTGGCGATCGCCACTGCCGCGTCCAGCAGCTCCTCGTGCGCCACCACGTCGGTGACCAGGCCGATGCGCTCGGCCTCGCGCGCATCGATGCGCCGCGCCGTGAGCTGCAGCCGCAACGCGTGCGCCAGTCCCACCGTCTGCACCAGCAGCCGGCTGCTGCCCATGTCGGGCATCAGCCCCATGCGCACGTGACGCTCCTCGAACTGCGCCCGCTCGGAGGCGATGCGCACGTCGCACGACAGGATCAGCGTGATGCCGCCACCGACCGCCAGCCCATTCACCGCCACCACCACCGGCTTCGACTCGCGCATCATCTCCAGCCAGCGCAGCTGCGAGCGGTAGTTCATCGGCTCGCCGTTCGGCGGCGGTTCGGGATTCTCCCAGTCCTGCACGTCGAGCCCGGCGCAGAACGCGCGCCCCTGCCCGGTCAGCACGATCACGCCGACGCTGCGGTCGCGGTTGTAGCGCTCGAACGCGTCGTAGAGCTCGTGCACCAGCTGCATGCTCAAGGCGTTCAGCCGCTCCGGGCGGTTCAGCGTCACGATCGCCACGCGCCCGCGTTGTTCGGTCAGTATGGTCTGGTACGTCATCGCCCGATCCTCCGTCGATTCCTCGTTCAGGCGGCGCCGAAGCGCTCGCCCACCATCGCTTCCGATGCCGTCCACAACCCGAGCGCCAGCGCACCGTCGAGCGCGTAGGACTTCACGCCCTCGGCCGAGCTCCGGGCGTCGTTGATCGCCGCGACATGGCAATCCTCGAGGTAGCAGCCGCCACGCTCCGCCAGCTCCGGCGCCGTTGCCGCGTACACCGTCGTCGCCGCTCCCGCGGCCACGGTCTTGCGCGGCAGCTGGCCGCCCGGGCTGTGGGCATCGACCGCGGCGAGTTCGGCCGCGTCCAGATGGCGATCGAGCTCGGTCGGGATCGCGCCCGGATGCACCGCGTAGGCGCGCACCCCCTCGGGGCCGAAGCGGCGGTCGAATTCCACCGCGAACAGCACGTTCGCCGTCTTCGACTGCCCGTAGGCGATCCACGCGTTGTACGCCCGGCGCTCGAAGTTGAGGTCCTCGAGCTGCACGCCGCAGACGCGGTGCCCGATCGAGCTGAGCGCCACCACCCGGCTCGGCGCCGCGCGCCGCAGCGCCGGCAGCATCAGCCCGGACAACAGGAAATGCCCCAGGTGGTTGCTCGCGAGCTGCATCTCGAAGCCCTCGGCCGTGCGCTCCAGCGGGCACGCCATGATGCCGGCGTTGTTGATCAGCAGATGGATCGCCGGGTGCCTCTGCAGCAGCCGCGCCGCACAGGCACGCACGCTCGCCAGCGACGCCAGGTCGAGGCGCTCGAACTCCAGCGCCTCGCTGCCGGTGGCCGCGCGGATCCGCTCCAGCGCCGCGCTCGCCTTCTGTTCGTTGCGCGCCGCGACCACCACGCGCGCCCCGGCCGCAGCCAGCGCGCGCGCGGTTTCCTCGCCGATGCCACCGGAGGCGCCGGTGACCACCGCCACCCGCCCCGTCAGATCGATACCCTGCAACACCTCACCGGTGGTCGACCCGGCACCGAAACACCTGTTCCCGCTCATGACTGCCTCCCCGTCCCGCTCAACCCTTGGGCGCACGCTGCGGAATCCGCGTGTTGTCCCAGCTGAAACCGCGCTCGGGCGTGAACACGATCCAGCGCCAGTTCTTCCCCATCGCGGTGCTCTCGTTGCGCGTGCTGCGGCCGCTGCCGAACCCGTCCTGCGCGTACTTGGCGCCCATCGCATCGCGCACCAGCGCATCGAGGTGTGCGTCGGCGGCCTCCGCGGCGGCGTCCTCCAGCACCCGTGCCGTGCCTTCGAGCATCACGCCCTGCAACTCCGGATAGCGCTCGTTGCGGTCGAGCGTCATCGTGCAACGCGGGTTGCGCCGCAGGTTCTCCACCTTCTGCCCGCGCGTGTAGGCGTAGACCTTCCCCTCGGTCCAGCAATACCACAGCGGCGCCAGGTTGATGCGCTCGCCCGGTCCGTGCGTCGCCACGCGGATGATCTTCGCCGCGCGCAGGAAGTCCT
>CAUJIL010000303.1 GCA_963204845.1 Pseudomonadota bacterium
GTCGTCGTGCAGGATCTCGGCCGCGGTTCCCGGCAGCGTCGACAGACCGGCATCGCGCAGGCTGGCGATGAACTCCGCGAGCGGCACGCCGAGTGTCTTGGCGCCCTGCCAGATCTCGAGCGGCGAGAACGCGTGGATGTGCATCGCCGGCGCCGCCTGCTTCACGATGCGGCAGATGTCGAGGTACTTCTGCCCGGTGAAGGCCGGGTGGATCCCGCCCTGCAGGCAGACCTCGGTCGCGCCGCGCGGCCACGCAACGAGCCCGCGCCGCGCCAGTTCCTGCTCGTCCAGATCGTAGGGGGCGCCGCGCAGGTCCTCGTGCGCCTTGCCCTTCGAGAACGCGCAGAACTGGCACTTGAAGTAACAGACGTTCGTGTAGTTGATGTTGCGGTTGACGATGTAGCTGACGCGCTCGCCGTGCAGGCTGCGGTTCAGGCGGTCGGCGTGCGCGCACACGCGCGCGAAATCGGCGCCGCGCGCCGACAGCAGCACGCTCACCTCGTCGAGCGCCAGGTCCTCGCCGCGAACGGCGCGCGCGAGTACCGCCTCGATCCGGTTGCTGGTGCTCCCGCCGTCCAGCGTGCCGGCCAGCAACCCGCTCTCGACCGGTGGCAGATCCGAGGACGCACCGGTGAGCCAGTCGTCGACGCGCGGGTAGCCCTCGGCGTCGGTGGCCGCGCGCAGCCGCGGCTGCAGCGCGGGGTCCGCCCAGTGCTCGCAGTCGAGCACGAACGACGGGTAGATCGTGAGGCGCTCCTGCAGGAACTTGCCGCCACGCGCGGTCTCCGCCGCGAGCTGGTCCAGATGCGGCCACGGCGCCTCCGGATTCACGAAGTCCGGCGTGACCGGGGACACGCCGCCCCAGTCGTTGATGCCGGCGTCGATCAGCCGCGACAGCACGCCGGGGCTCAGGTTCGGCGGCGCCTGCACGCTCATCGCGGGACCCAGCACCAGCCGCGCGACCGCGATGCTCCACAGCAGCTCGTCCAGGTCCGGCTCGGGGGCGTTCGCCATCCGCGTGCCCGGCTTGGCGCGGAAGTTCTGCACGATCACTTCCTGCAGGTTGCCGTACTCGCGGTGGATCGCGCGCAGCGCGAGCAACGATTCGATGCGTTCGGCGCGCGTCTCGCCGATGCCGATCAGGATCCCCGAGGTGAACGGTACGCGCGCCTCGCCGGCGAGGCGCATGGTGTGCAGCCGCGCGCCGGGCGCCTTGTCGGGTGAACCGTAGTGCGGCATGCCCTTGGCGCAGAGACGCTCGGACGCGGACTCGAGCATGATCCCCATCGACGGCGCCGCCGGGCGCAGCAGCGCGATCTCCTCGGCGCTCATGTTGCCGGCGTTGATGTGCGGCAGCAGCCCGGTCTCCTCGAGCACCGCGCGCGCGACGTGCGCCAGGTACTCCAGCGTGCTCGCGAAACCCAGCACCGCCAGCGCCTCACGCGCGGTGCGATAGCGCAGCTCGGGCTTCTCGCCAAGGGTGAACAGCGCCTCCTTGCACCCGAGCCTCGCGGCGGAGCGCGCGCTGTCGAGCACCGCATCGATCGTCATGAACGGCGCGCCGGCCTGCCGCGGCGTCTGCGCGAACGTGCAGTAGTGACAGACGTCGCGACAGAGCTGGGTCAGCGGGATGAACACCTTGCGCGAGTAGGTGATCAGGTTGCCGTGCGCCGCATCGCGCATCCCGGCGGCTACGCGCATCAGCGCGGCGGTGTCACCGATGCCGGCCAGCGCCAGCGCCTGTTCGTCGGACAACCCGGCGTCCGAGCGCGCCGCGTCGGCCAGCGCATCCAGCGGGTTCCTGCTCAACATCTGCACGGGATTCAACCTCGATCGGGTGGTGCCAGGCGCAACGCTACGGCGCCAGCAGGCGCGCGGTATGCGCTCCGCAGCCATTCTGGTCACTTTCACAGACCGCCACAAGCTCGCTCAGTTCCTCGGGCTGGTCCACATCGCGCCCGAGTCCGGCGGCCGCGAACTCACCGTATGCAACCCCGGCGGCCGCGGCGGCCGCGCGGTGCAGGCGCCGGCTGTCGACGCCGAAGCGGTACGCCAGCGCACCCGGCGGCGTGCTCAGCAGGCAGTTGGTGCCGCTGCCCGCGTGATCGCTGACCAGCGTGACGCACGCACCCCCGCCACTGGCCGCCCGCTCATGGTGCGCATCGATCAGCGCGCGCAGTTCGGTTGCCGTGGCGCACGGCAGATCGGCGTGGAGCACCAGCAGCTCGGCCGCGCCGTGCCCGGCGACGAAGCGCGTCGCCTCCGCCAGCGCCGTGTTCAGGGGGTCGCGCGGCGCCGGGCCCGGCCGGAACAGCGCCACACCGGTCTCGTGCGCCAGCGCCTGCACCGCGTCATCGTCGGACACCAGCACGATCCGCCCCGGCGCGAGCGGCACCGCCAGCAGCGCGGCGAGCACATCGCGCGCCATCGCCGCCACCAGTTCGCGCCGCGCGCGCGGCGCCAGCACGCCGGCCAGACGCTCCTTGGCGCGGTCGAGGTTCTTCAGCGGCACCAGCACCCACAGCGCACCGGCGCTCATCGCGCGGGCTCCGCCATGAACCGCAGCACCTCGCGCGCGAGGCGCTCGCGGCCGGCGTCGTCGCGCATCACGGTATCGGTGACCAGCACGCGCATCCCGAGCGCGGCGATCGCCGGCTCCTGCGCCGCGTCCTCGTGGTCGATCACGAAGGCCCGCAGCAGGCCGCGGTAGTGTTCGGCCACCCCGCAAGCGGACACTGGCACCCCGAGTTCCGCCATCATCTTCGCCGCCGGGCCTTTCAACGCCCGCCCACCGACGATCGGTGACACCGCGACCACGGGCAAGCTGCCGAGCAACTCGCGCATGCCCGTCACCGCGAGCACCGGGTCCACGCTGAGGTAGGGATTCGACGGACACAGCACGACCAGCGGGCGCTCGCCGTCGATCCAGGCACGCAGCGCCGGGGCGGGACCGGCGTCCGCGGCGTGCGCGTAGCGCACCGCGCGCACCACCGGTTCGCAACGTTCGCGCACGAAGTACTCCTGGAACGCGAAGCTGCCGCGATCGGTGTCGACGAATGTGCGCACGGGTGCATCGCTCATCGGCACGATGGCGTGCCGCACGCCGAGCGCGTGCGCCAGTTCGGCGGTGGCCTCGCTCAGCGTGCGTCCGGCGCGCAGCAGTTCGCTGCGCCGCAGATGCGTCGCCAGATCGCGGTCCCCGAGGCGGAACCAGTCCGGTCCGCCCAGCGTCGCCAGCGACTCCAGGCAGTGCCAGCTCTCGCCCGCCAGGCCCCAGCCGCGCACCGGATCGGCACGCCCGGACAGCGTGTACATCAGCGTGTCCAGA
>CAUJIL010000304.1 GCA_963204845.1 Pseudomonadota bacterium
CCGTCCTGCCACACCGTGGTCTGGTGGAAGGACTGCGGCATCGAGTCGAAGCGGTTGATCACCATGTCGACCTTGCCCTGCTCGACGTTCAGGTAGCTCACGTCGCTCGGCGTCATGATATCGAGCGCCACCGCGGGGGCCTCGCGCTGCAGTCGTGCGAGCACGGCCGGAATCAGCGTCGATTCCGCGTAGTCGCTGGCCATGATGCGAAACACGCGCGTCGACTGCGCGGGGTCGAAGGCTTTTTTCGGCTGCACCGCGCGCTCGACCGCGGCGAGCACGCTGCGCACCACCGGCTGCAGTTCCAGCGCGCGCTCGGTCGGCGTCATGCCCTCGCTGGTGCGCACCAGCAGCGCGTCGTCGAACAGCTCGCGCAGGCGGCGCAGGCCGTTGCTCATCGCCGGCTGCGTGATCCCGAGGTAGCTTGCCGCGCGCGTCACGTTGCGTTCGCGCAGCAGCACGTCGAGGTAGACCAGCAGGTTGAGGTCGATTCTCTCGATATTCATTTCAGGAATGCCCGGGATAGAAACGATAAATTGGATCAATTTTGTCGCGATCCTTACACTCTGTCCATCTTTTGTCCCCAGGGAGCCGATCCGATGAGCATTTACACCTCCACCCGCGCCGAACAGATTGCCCTGCTGGAGAAGGATTGGGCCGAGAATCCGCGCTGGAAGGGCATCAAGCGCGGCTATACGGCCTCCGACGTGGTGCACCTGCGCGGTTCGCTGCAGCCACAGCACACGCTGGCCGAACTCGGTGCGCAGAAGCTGTGGAACTACATCCACGACGAGGACTACATCAACTGTTTGGGCGCGCTGACCGGCGGGCAGGCGGTGCAGCAGGTGAAGGCCGGCGTGAAGGCGATCTACCTGTCGGGCTGGCAGGTCGCGGCCGACAACAACTCGGCGCAGACGATGTATCCGGACCAGTCGCTGTACCCGGTGGACTCGGTGCCGGCGGTGGTGCGGCGGATCAACAACGCGTTCCGCCGCGCCGACCAGATCCAGTGGGCGAGCAACATCGCCCCCAGCGACCCGAAGTACGTCGATTACTTCGCGCCCATCGTCGCCGACGCCGAGGCGGGCTTCGGCGGCGTGCTGAACGCCTTCGAGCTGATGAAGGCGATGATCGAGGCCGGCGCCGCCGGGGTGCACTTCGAGGACCAGCTCGCCTCGGTCAAGAAGTGCGGCCACATGGGCGGCAAGGTGCTGGTGCCGACGCAGGAAGCGGTGCAGAAGCTGATCGCGGCGCGGCTGGCGGCCGACGTCTGCGGCACCTCGACGATCGTGCTCGCGCGTACCGACGCCAACGCCGCGACGCTGCTGACCAGCGATCACGACGACAACGACAAGCCCTTCGTCACCGGCGCGCGCACGGCCGAGGGCTTCTACAACGTACGCGCCGGCATCGGGCAGGCGATCAGCCGCGGACTGGCGTACGCGCCGTACGCGGACCTGATCTGGTGCGAGACCGCGAAGCCCGACCTCGACGAGGCGCGGCAATTCGCCGAGGCGATCCGCCGCGAGTATCCGGACCAGTTGCTCGCGTACAACTGCTCGCCGTCGTTCAACTGGAAGAAGAACCTCGACGACGCGACGATCGCGAAGTTCCAGCGCGAGCTCGGCGCGATGGGCTACAAGTATCAGTTCATCACGCTCGCCGGTATCCACAGCATGTGGTACAACATGTTCGAACTCGCCTACGGCTACGCGCGCAACGGCATGACCTCCTACGTCGAGCTGCAGGAGAAGGAGTTCGCGGCCGCGAACCGCGGCTACACCTTCGTGAGCCACCAGCAGGAAGTGGGCACCGGTTACTTCGACCAGGTCACGACCTGCATCCAGGGCGGCACCTCCTCGGTCACGGCATTGACGGGTTCCACCGAGGAAGAGCAGTTCACGGTGGTCTCGAGCCACTGACCACGGGGGCCGCATGAGTCCGAGCACCTGCGATATCTGCGATCGGCATCCCGCGCTGGTGCGGGTTGCCGAGCCGCTGTTCCGTGACTTCGGCGGCCGTCACGCCTTCGACGGCCGCATCGTCACGATCAAGTGCCACGAGGACAACTCGCTGGTGCGCGAGCTGGTCGCCGAGCCGGGTCGCGGCTGCGTGCTGGTGGTCGACGGGGGCGGTTCGCTGCGTCGTTCGCTGCTCGGCGACCAGCTCGCGGAGAAGGCGAGCGCCAACGGCTGGGAAGGCATCGTGGTGTTCGGCGCCGTGCGCGACGTCGAGGCGCTCGCGGGCCTGAACCTCGGCGTGAAGGCGCTCGGCGCGATCCCGCTCAAGACAGAGAAGCGCGGGATCGGGGACCGCGACGTCGCGCTGCGCTTCGCCGCGGTGGACTTCATCCCCGGCGAGTACCTCTACGCCGACGCCAACGGCATCGTGGTCGCGCCGTCGGCTCTCGCCACCGACTGACTAGCGCGGCTGCAGCTTCTTGCGCAGCTCCGCCGCGTTCTGCACGTCCTCCACCACCGCCACGCCGCCGCCCGGGCGGCGCGTGTCGCTGGCGCCGTACATGATCCCGTCGCGGTAGACCAGCGACTGGGCATTGCCGAACAACGGTCCGGCGGGGCCAATGGGGTGACCCAGGCCCACCAGCAGCGCGGACGTGTCGGGGCTGATCCCCGGCTCCAGGTAGAGTTCGTCGGGCAACCACTGGTGGTGCACACGCGGCTGTGCGCTCGCGTCGGCGATGTTCATGTCGAACACCAGCGTGTTGAGCAGGATCTGCAGCACCACGGTGATGATGCGCGGCCCGCCGGGGGCGCCGGTGGCCAGCAACGGCCGGCCGTCGCGCAGCACGATGGTCGGCGTCATCGAGGACAGCGGACGCTTGCCGGCGGCGATCGCGTTGGCCTCGTCGCCGGTCAGTCCGAAGGCGTTCGCCACTCCCGGCGCGACCGCGAAGTCGTCCATCTCGTTGTTCAGGAAAAAGCCCGCTCCCGGCACCGCGATGCCGTTGCCGAACGAGAAGTTCAGCGTGTAGGTGTTGGACACCATGTTGCCGTCCGCGTCGACCACCGAGTAGTGGGTGGTCTCGGTGCTCTCGCGCGGAAACTCCGTCACCGGGCGGATCTCGGTCGCTGGCGTGGCGCGCCGCGGGTCGATCGCCGCGCGGATCGTGTGCGCGTAGTGCGGCGAGGTCAGCTCCGCGACCGGTACCTGGTGGAAGTCCGGATCGCCGAGGTGGCGGCTGCGGTCCGCGTAGGCGCGCTTCATCGTTTCGGTCAGCACGTGGATGTAGGCGGCGCTGTTCAGTTGCAGTTCGCGCAGCGGGAAGCCTTCGAGCACGTTCAGCATCTGCACCAGGTGCACCCCGCCCGAGGAGGGCGGCGGCATCGACACGATCTCGTAGCCGTTGAACGTGCCGCGCACCGGTTCGCGCTCGATCGCGCGGTAGGCCGCGAGGTCCTCGTGCGTGATCAGGCCGCCGCCGCGCTTCATCTCGACGAGCAGCCGCTCGGCGACCGGTCCCTCGTAGAACCCGGCGGGGCCGCGGTCCGAAATCTGGGTCAGTGTCCACGCCAGGTCGCGCTGGCGCAGGATCTCGCCGGGCTCCCACGGTGAGCCGTCGGGGCGGAACAGGTAGTGCGCGGCGGCCGGGTTGGCGAGCAGCCGCTTGCCCCAGGGGCTGGCGAGCGTGTTGGCGAGCGCGAAGCCGACCGGGAAGCCGTGGTGGGCGAGGTCGATCGCCGGGCGCATCACGGTGGCGCGGTCGAGGCGGCCGTACTTCTGGTGCGCGAGCAGCAGCCCGGCGACCGTGCCGGGCACGCCGGAGGCCAGGTGCGTGCGCTGCGAGCGCCCCGCGGCGACCGCGCCGCGCTCGTCGAGGAACATGTCCGGGCGCGCCGCGCGCGGCGCGACCTCGCGGTAGTCGATCGCGACCGTGCGGCCTTCCTGCGCCAGGTGCACCAGCATGAAGCCGCCGCCGCCGATGTTGCCGGCCTGCGGGTAGGTGACCGCGAGCGCGAAGCCGGTCGCCACCGCGGCGTCGATTGCATTGCCGCCCGCGGCGAGGATGTGCGCACCGACGCGGCTGGCGATGGTATCGGCGCTGACCACCATCCCGGCTTTCGACAGCACGGGGTGGAAGCGCGCGTCGTAGCCGACGATCGGCGCGGTGGTCTGCCTGGCCTGCTCGGCGCGGGGCGCCGGCGCGAAGACCAGTACGGTTGCGATCAGGAGCAGCGTGGCGCGCGCGCCGAGTGCGATGCGTCCCATCGGATCAGGCGCCGGTGCGCAGCGCGGCGATGCGCTCGTCGAGCGGCGGGTGCGTGCGCAGCAGCGCCATCAACCCCTGTTTGAGGTCGCCGCTGATGCCGAACGCGGTCAGCGTCTCCGGCATCTGCTTCGGCAGGTCCTGCTCGGTCTTCAGCCGTTCGAGCGCGGCGATCATCGCGTTGCGCCCGCCCAGGCGCGCGCCGGCCGCGTCGGCGCGGAACTCGCGCCGGCGGCTGAACCACATCACGACCATCGAGGCGAGCACGCCCAGTACGATCTCGGCGACGATCGTCGTCACGTAGAAGCCGATGCCGTGGCCGCGCTCGGTCTTGAACACCACGCGATCCACCGTGTGGCCGATGACGCGTGCGAAGAACATCACGAAGGTGTTCACCACGCCCTGGATCAGCGCCAGCGTGACCATGTCGCCGTTGGCGACGTGGCCGATCTCGTGCGCGAGCACCGCGCGCGCTTCCTCGGGCCGGAAGCGCGCGAGCAGTCCATCGCTGACCGCCACCAGCGCGGCGTTGCGGTTCCAGCCGGTGGCGAAGGCGTTCGACGCCGGCGACGGGAAGATGCCGATCTCGGGCGTGCCGATGCCGGCATCGCGCGCGAGTTCGGTGACCGTCTGCACCAGCCACTGTTCCTCGCGGGTGCGCGGCTGCTCGATCACGCGGGTGCCAGTGGCGCGCCTGGCCATCCACTTCGACAGGAACAGCGAAATCAGCGAGCCGCTCATGCCGAACACGGCGCAAAACACCAGCAGTGCCTGCAGGTTCAGGTCCACACCGTTGGCGGCCATGAACGAATCGAAGCCGAGCAGCTTCAGCGTGACGCTGGCCAGCAGCAATACCGCCAGGTTCGTGAGCAGGAACAACCCAATACGCATCATGTCAGCGGTACCTCGTCGGGAATGGTGTGCACGCGCCTTAGATGGGGTGTCGCGGGCGAAGTTTCAAGCTGCCGGCGCCGCATCGCCGTCGCCGTCGGTGGCTGCCACGGTGTGTGGCGCAGCATCCACGATCGGGTTCAGCACCTCCACCACCGGCAGGCCGCGTTCGTCGACCTCGCAGGCGAGGATCTCCGCGCGCAGCGCGACGTCCTTCACGTTGACCTCGAACAACTCGTTCACCGCCACGTCGCGGTGCGGCGTGCGGAACAGCGCTGCCGGGCGGCTGCCGTCGATCCACTCGTGGTGGCGCCCGAGGTAGTGCTGGTGCTGGTTGCGGATCACGAACAGCTGTTTCACGGCTCCTCTCCGTCGTCCTGGTAAGGCTGCAGCAGGCACAGCGCAAGCCGTTTCAGGTCGGCGAGCGTACGCCTGGCGCGCACGCCGTTCTGGTTGACCACCACGAGCAGCAGCGCGTGCGTGAGCTCGAGCCAGGCGCGGGCGATGCGCCCGAGTTCGTTCGCCGTGCCGCGCAAGCCGAGCCGTGCGAACGCGGCCGTCATGCGCGCGATCACCAGTTCGTCGTGGCGCTGGTCGAGTCCGCGCAGCTCCGGCACCGAGAACATCGCCTGCACCAGGTGCAGTATGCCCTGCTGCGTGCGGTACACCGCGAGCTGGCGCTCGACCACGCGCTCGGCGAACTCCGCCAGCGACAGCGCGTCGAGGCGCCAGCGATCGATCTCGTCGAGCGAACCCTCGACCTCGCGCAGCCAGCGTTCGGCCAGCGCGTACATGATCGCGTGCTTGTTCGGGAAGTAGTGGTACAGCGTACCGACCGAGATCCCGGCCGCGCGCGCGATCAGGATCGTGGTGAGCGCGTCGAAGCCGACCTCGTCGAGCAGTGCCGCGGTGACGTCGAGGATGCGCTGTGCGCGCTCGACCGAGCGCCGCTGCAGCGGCTCGCGGCGCGGCAGCAGGCGCTCGCCTCCCCCTGCGGCGCTGGCGCTCCCGGTCATGCTGCTCATCGTGGTGCGGGATCTCCTCGCTGCTGGCGCGCGGTCAGGCGGGCGGCGCATTCTAGCCACCATGCCGCACGGGCGCCAGCGCGGCTCGGGGCGCTCACAGGCGGTCGCGCAGCGCGTAGTAAAGCAGCCCGAGCACCATGCCCGGGTAGCGCAGCAGCGTGCCGCCCGGAAAGCGTCGTTGCGGGATCTTGGCGAAGGCGTCGAAGCCGGCGGCTTCGGCCGTGATCGCTCCGGCGAGCAGCTTGCCGGCCAGGGTCGCGGTCGGTACGCCGTGGCCGGAGTAGCCGAGCGCGTAGAGGATCTCCGGCGCCAGGCGGCCGAACGCCGGCAGTCGGCCCAGCGTGATCGCGAGTGTGCCGCCCCAGGCGTGATCGATGCGGCGATCGGCCAGTCCGGGGTAGATCCCGAGCATGCGCCGGCGCACCAGCGAGGCGATGTCGGGCGGGAAGCCGGCGCGGTAGTTCTCGCCGCCGCCGAACAGCAGCCGCCGGTCGGCCGACAGCCGCCAGTAATCGATCACGAAACGCGAGTCCTGGACCGCGAGTCGCTGCGGATCGATCGCTTCGGCAGTCGCCTCGTCGAGCGGCTCGGTGGCGATCATGAAATTGTTGATCGGCATGATCAGCCCGGCGATACGCGGCTCGAGCCGCCCGAGGTAGCCGTTGCAGGCGAGCACCAGGCGTTCCGCCTGCACGCTGCCCTGCGTGGTCCGGATCTGCACGCCGCGGCCGCGCCGGTAGCCGGTCACGCGCGAGTGTTCGTGCAGCCGGGCGCCCGCGCCGCGTGCCGCCGCGGCCAGCCCCAGCGCGTAGTTCAGCGGATGCAGGTGCAGCGAGCCCGCGTCGAGCAACCCGCCGCGGAACACCTCGCTGCCGCACAGCCGCGCGGTCTCCGCGCGCTCCACGTGGCGGCAGGCCGTGTAGCCGTACCGCTGCTGCAGGTGCGCCGCCTCGCGCCGCAGCGCCTCGTCGTCGGAGGCCTTCCAGGCCGTGTGCAGGATGCCGCTGCCGAGCTCGCAGTCGATGCGGTGACGCTCGATCAGGGCGCGCACCAGCGCGACGGCCTCGAGCCCCAGGTCCCACAGCACGCGCGCGTGACCGGCGCCGAGGCGTTGTTCGAGCTCGGTCTGCGCGCGGCGCTGGCCGGTGCCGACGTGGCCTCCGTTGCGCCCCGAGGCGCCCCAGCCGATGCGTTCGGCTTCCAGCAGCACCACGTCGGCGCCGCGCTCCGCGAGGTGCAGCGCCGTCGACAACCCGGTGTAGCCGCCGCCGACCACGCACACGTCCGCGCGGGTGCTGCCGCACAGCGGCGGCAGGTCGGGGGCATCGTGTGCGCTGGCCGCGTACCAGGAGGAAATGTGTCCGGCGCTGCTCATCGGCCAACCTCGGGGGGCCCGCTTGCAATCGCGCCGGGCCATCGATAAACTGAACAATAATTCGAGTACGTGCGAATATTAATTCGAGTTATCGCCGCCTGCAAGACGTGTCGCCCGCCCCGGTCGACACCGGGCGGCGTGCAGGTGAACCCCATGGAAACCATCCGCAACTGGCTGCTCGAGCACCGCATCACCGAGGTCGAGGTGCTGGTGCCCGACATGACCGGCAACGCGCGCGGCAAGTTCGTGCCGGCTGACAAGTTCATCAAGCAGGAGAACCAGCGCCTGCCCGAGGGCATCCTCGCGCAGGCGGTCAACGGCGACTACCCGGACGACTACTGGGAGCTGCTGGACCCGCGTGACCGCGACATGGTGCTGCGACCGGACCCGAACACGATGCGGCTGGTGCCGTGGGCCAACGACGCCACCGCGCAGATCATCCACGACTGCCACGACATGGAAGGCCGCCCGCACCCGCTGGCCACGCGCAACGTGCTGCGCCGCGTGCTCGCACTCTACGAGCGTGACGGACTGCGCCCGGTGGTGGCGCCGGAGGTGGAGTTTTACCTGGTCAAGAAGAACGCCGACCCGGACTACGAGCTGGAGCCGCCGCTGGGCCGCTCGGGGCGTCCCGAGTCGGCGCGCCAGTCCTACAGCATCGATGCGGTCAACGAGTTCGACCCGATCATCGAGGACATGTACGACTTCTGCGAGGCGCAGAAGCTCGACGTCGACACGTTGATCCACGAGGCCGGCGCCGCGCAGCTCGAGGTGAACTTCCTGCACGGCGACGCGCTGGAACTGGCCGACCAGGTATTCACCTTCAAGCGCACGATGCGCGAGACGGCGCTCAGGCACAACGTGTACGCCACGTTCATGTCGCGCCCGATGGCGAAGGAGCCGGGCAGCGCGATGCATATCCACCAGAGCATCCTGCGGCTCGAGGACGGGCGCAACATCTTCGGACGCGACGACGGCGGCGACGAGCCCGAACTGCTGCATTTCATCGGCGGGCTGCAGAAGTACGTGCCGCTGCTGATCGCGCTGTTCGCCCCGAACGTCAACGCGTACCGGCGCTTCACGCGCGAGATCTCGGCGCCGATCAGCCTGCAGTGGGGCTACGACAACCGCACCACCGGTTTCCGCGTGCCGATCAGCGATGCACGCTCGCGCCGCGTCGAGAACCGCTTCGCCGGCGCCGACGCGAACCCGTACCTGGCGATCGCGGCGAGCCTGGCGGCAGGCTATCTCGGCATGCAGCAGCGGCTCGAACCGACCGCGCCGTGCCCCGGCAATGCCTACGAGGAGGAGATCACCGTTGCGCGCAGCCTGGAGGAGGCGCTGCGCTATATCGACGAGGATGATGCGGTGGTCGGGATCCTCGGCGAGCAGTTCATCCGCGCCTACCGCTCGGTGAAGCTGGCCGAGTACGACGCCTTCAACCGCACGATCTCGAGCTGGGAGCGCGAGCACCTGCTGCTGAACGTCTGAGTCCGGTCGCTTAACCAGAGTTAATGGCCGGCCCGGGAACGCCTGGCGTATAGTCCCGACTTTCGCTGCCGAGGGCGCCCCATGTCGGATGTTCTTCCCGCCTCCACGGTGATCCTGCTCCGTGACGCGCCGGACGGTCTGCATACACTGCTGCTGCGGCGCAATTCCGCGCTCGGCTTCGCCGGTGGCGCGTGGGTGTTCCCGGGCGGTCGCGTCGACCCCGGGGAAATCGCGGCGGCGCCCGACGCGCTCGCGGCCGCGCGGCTCGCGGCGGTGCGCGAGACGCTCGAGGAGGCGCAACTGCGCATCGACCCCGCGTCGTTGCACTATTACTCGCACTGGACCACGCCGCCGGTGTCGCCGAAGCGTTTCGCGACCTGGTTCTTCGTCGCGCGTGCGCCGCAGGAGCACGCGGTGACCGTCGACGGCGGCGAGATCCACGACCACCTCTGGGTGCGCCCCGTGGAAGCGCTCGACCAGCGCGCGCGGGGGGAAATCGAGCTGTTGCCGCCCACCTTCGTCTCGTTGATCGAGCTTGCGCAGTGCGCCGACGTCGACGACGCGATCGCGCGCATCGCGCGCCGCCGGCCGCCGGTGTTCGAGCCGCATTTCATGCTGCGCCCGGACCGCCCGGCGGAGTCGCTGTACGCGGGCGATGCCGGCTACGTGAGTTCCGACCCCGACGTGCCCGGGCCGCGCCACCGCACCGTGCTCGGCAAACCCGAATGGCAGTACCTGAACGACGGAGTGGTGTCATGGTGAGCCGCTGGCAGGCCGGTCAGTCGCTGTCGCCGATGGATGATTACCCGCTGCACCAGATCGCCGACACGATCCGCAACGTGCAGACCAGCGATCGCAACTTCTATGACCGCTACTACTTCAACCTGCACAACTCGAGCGGCGAGCTGTTCATGGTCATGGGCCTGGGGCAGTACCCGACGCTGGCCGTGCAGGACGCTTTCGTCGCCCTGCGTCGCGGCAACACGCACCGCGTGGTGCGGGCCTCGCGCGAGCTCGATGACCGCTTCGACACCTCGGTGGGCCCGATCCGCGTCGAGGTGCTCGACGGGCTGAACCGGCTGCGTTTCGTGCTCGAGCCCAACGAGTGGGGCATCGCGATGGACGTGGTGTGGCAGGGGGCGATCCCGGCCTTCCTGGAGCCCCGCCAGTACGTGCGCCGCAAGGGGCGCGTGTTCTTCGATTCGGTGCGCTTCGCGCAGACCGGCTGCTGGAGCGGGACGCTGGAGATCGACGGCGAGCGCTTCGCCGTCACGCCCGACCGCTGGAAGGGCAGCCGCGACCGTTCGTGGGGCATCCGCCCGGTGGGCGAGCACGAGCCGACCGGCATCCACCAGGGTTCGCAGGGCATGCAGGGCATGTGGAACTACTGCCCGATGCAGTTCGACGACCACTCGATCCTCTACATCTGCAACGAGCTGAACGACGGGCGGCGCGAACTCGAGGAGGCGATGCGCATCTGGGCCGACCCGGAGCGCGAGCCCGAGTGGCTGGGCCGGCCCGAGCACGCGCACGAGTTC
>CAUJIL010000305.1 GCA_963204845.1 Pseudomonadota bacterium
CCACGGCGGAAGGCATGCGGCCCAGCAGGGCGGACACCTCGGTACCGGCCAGCGTGTAGCGGTAGATGTTGTCGACGAACAGCAGAACGTCCCGTCCCTCGTCACGGAAGGACTCGGCCATGGTCAGACCGGTCAGCGCCACGCGCAGACGGTTGCCCGGCGGTTCGTTCATCTGGCCATACACCAGCGCCACCTTGTCCAGAACATTCGACTCTTTCATCTCGTGGTAGAAGTCGTTCCCTTCGCGGGTACGCTCCCCTACGCCGGCGAACACCGAGTACCCCGAGTGCTCCATCGCGATGTTGCGGATCAGTTCCATCAGGGTCACGGTCTTGCCCACGCCCGCGCCACCGAACAGACCGATCTTGCCACCCTTGGAGATCGGCATGATCAGGTCGATCACCTTGATGCCGGTTTCCAGCAGTTCGACCGCCGGTGACTGCTCGGCGTAGGTCGGCGCCGCGCGGTGGATCGGCATGCGCACCTGTTCGCCGATCGGTCCCTTCTCGTCGATCGGGTGGCCCAGCACATCCATGATGCGACCCAAGGTTTCCTTGCCGACCGGCACGGAAACCGCGGAACCGGTGTTGCTCACGTCGAGGCCGCGGCGCACACCCTCAGTGGAACCCATGGCGATCGTGCGCACGATGCCGTCGCCCAGTTGCTGCTGGACTTCCAGCACCAGGTCCTTGCCGCCCACCGTCAGCGCATCGTAGATCGCCGGGACGGCATCGCGGGGGAACTCGACGTCGATAACGGCGCCAATCACCTGTACGATTTTTCCACTGCTCATCTCGTGTTCCTCTTCAGTCTGTTCTTCACGCCCGCAGGGCGCTCCTGAGGCCGTTCAAATGCTTCGCGCGATGGCCCGGCAACGCTCGGATCCGTGCCGCTAGACCGCCGCCGCCCCGCTGACGATCTCGGCGAGTTCCTGCGTGATGGCCGCCTGGCGCGCCTTGTTGTAGACCAGCTTGAGGTCGCTGATCAGCTCGCCGGCGTTGTCGGTGGCGGCCTTCATCGCCACCATGCGCGCGGCCTGCTCGCAGGCCACGTTCTCCACCACGCCCTGGTAGACCTGCGACTCGATGTAGCGCGTGAGCAGCCCGTCGAGCAGCTCCTTCGCATCGGGTTCGTACAGGTAGTCCCAGTGGTGCTTCAGCTCCTTCTCTTCGGACGCCTCCAGCGGCAGCACCTGCGCAATCGTCGGCTGCTGCGTCATCGTGTTCACGAAGGTGTTGTAGGCCAGGAACACCTGGTCGACCTTCCCTGCCGCATAGGCATCGAGCACCACCTTCACGCCGCCGATCAGGTCAGCCGCCGCCGGCGCGTCACCGAGACCGCGCAGTGCGGCAGTAATGCGCCCGCCCATGCCGCCGAAGAAGCTGCTGGCCTTGGTGCCGATGACGCAGAGATCGATCTCCACGCCCTTGGCGTTCCACTCCTTCATCTCGCGCAGCACCGCCTTGAACAGGTTTATGTTCAGGCCGCCGCACAATCCGCGGTCCGTGGAGACGATGACGAACGCGACGCGACGCACCTCGCGCTGCTGCATGTACAGGTGCTTGTACTCCGGCGCCGCGTTGGCGATGTGGCCGACCACCGAGCGGATGCGCTCGGCGTAGGGCTTGCCGCGCGCCATGCGCTCCTGGGCCTTGCGCATCTTGCCGGCCGCGACCATCTGCATCGCATTGGTGATCTTCTGCGTGCTCGTCACGCTGGCGATCTTGGTGCGGATTTCCTTTGCGCCTGCCATGTGCTGCCCTCGGGTTTCTTACCAGGCCTGCGTCGCCACGAACTTGTCGAGCGCTTCTTTCAGGGCTGCCGCGGTTTCCTTGCTGAAATCGCCGGTCGCGTTGATGTTGTTCATCAGCGCGGCGTATTCGCTGCCCATGAAGGAGTGCAGGGCGGCTTCGAAGTCGAGGATCTTCTTGATCGCCACGTTCTTCAGGTAGCCCTCGTTCGCCGCGAACAGCGAGACACCCATCTGCGCCACGGAGAGCGGCGAGTACTGCTTCTGCTTCATCAGCTCGGTCACGCGCTGTCCGTGCTCGAGCTGGGCACGGGTCGCTTCGTCCAGGTCGGAGGCAAACTGCGCGAACGCAGCCAGCTCGCGGTACTGCGCGAGCGCCAGGCGGATGCCGCCGCCGAGCTTCTTGATGATGCTGGTCTGGGCGGCACCACCGACGCGCGATACCGAGAGACCGGCGTTCATCGCCGGTCGTACGCCGGCGTTGAACAGGCTGCTCTCGAGGAAGATCTGGCCGTCGGTGATCGAGATCACGTTGGTCGGCACGAAGGCCGATACGTCGCCGGCCTGCGTCTCGATGATCGGCAGCGCGGTCAGCGAGCCGGTTTTCCCCTTCACTTCGCCGTTGGTGAATTTTTCCACGTAGTCGGGATTCACGCGTGCGGCGCGCTCGAGCAGGCGCGAGTGCAGGTAGAACACGTCACCCGGATACGCTTCGCGGCCCGGCGGCCGACGCAGCAGCAGCGAGATCTGGCGGTACGCCCATGCCTGCTTGGTGAGATCGTCGTAGATGATCAGCGCGTCCTGGCCGCGGTCACGGTAGTACTCGCCCATGGTGCAGCCGGAGAACGGCGCGATGTACTGCATCGACGCGGGGTTCGAGGCGCTCGCCACGACCACCGTCGTGTGCGCCATCGCGCCATGCTCCTCGAGCTTGCGCACCACGGCGGCAATCGAGGACTGCTTCTGCCCGATCGCGACGTAGATGCACTTAACGCCGGTGCCCTTCTGGTTGATGATCGCGTCGATCGCGATCGCGGTCTTGCCTATCTGGCGGTCACCGATGATCAGCTCGCGCTGGCCGCGGCCCACCGGCACCATCGAGTCGAGCGCCTTCAGGCCGGTCTGCACCGGCTGCGACACCGACTGGCGTGTGATGACGCCCGGGGCGACCTTCTCGATCGGGTCGAAGAGTTTGGCGGCGATCGGGCCCTTGCCGTCGATCGGGTTGCCGAGCGCGTCGACCACGCGACCCTCGAGTTCCGGACCGATCGGCACCTCGAGCACGCGGCCCGTGCAGCGGCAGGTCTGGCCTTCCTCGAGACCCTTGTATTCGCCGAGCACCACTGCGCCGACGGAATCGCGCTCGAGGTTCAGGGCCATGCCGTAGACGCCGCCCTGGAACTCGATCATCTCGCCGTACATCACCTCGCCGAGGCCATGGATGCGGACGATACCGTCGGAGAGGCTGACGATCGTGCCCTCGTTCTGCGCCTGCGTGGAGACATCGAGCCGCTCGATGCGCTGCTTGATGATCTCGCTGATTTCCGTGGGGTTCAGTTGCTGCATCTGGGTTTCCTTTGATTCCCGTCAGGAATTCATTGCTTCGGATAGCTTCGCAAGGCGACCGCGCACGGAACCGTCGATCACGAGATCGGCCGTGCGTATGACCACGCCGCCAATGAGGGCCTTGTCGACCGTGGTGCTGACGCGCACCGTGCGCTGCAGCTTGCGGCCGATCGCGTCGGCCAGGCGCTCTGCCTGTTCGGGCGCGATGTCGAACGCGCTCGTGACCTCGAGATCCACCGAACGCTCCTGCGCGGCCTTGAACGCGAGGAACAGTTCGTATACCTGTGGCAACAGCGGCAGGCGCCTGTTCTCGGCGAGCACCCGCACGAAATTGCACGCCTGCCCCGGGAGCACGTCGCCGCACAGTTCGATCAGCGCGTCGGCCTTCTGCACCACCGTCAGTGACGGCGAGGCGATCAGCGTCGCTACGCGCGGCTCGGTGGCCAGTTGCGCCGCGGTTGCCAGCGCCGTCGCCCACGCTGGCAGCGTGTCGCTGGCGAGCGCCTGCTCGAACGCCGCCTTGGCGTAAGGACGCGCGAGGGTGGTCAGTTCTGCCATGTGCCGCGCCTCGATCAGAGTTCTTGCGCGAGCCGGTCGACGATGTCGCGGTGCGCGTTCACGTCGATGGCACGGCCCAGGATACGCTCGGCACCGGCGACCGCGAGCACGCCGACCTGCGTGCGCAACTGCTCGCGCGCACGGTTCGTTTCCTGCTCGATCTCGGCCTGTGCGGCGGCCTTGATGCGCTCGCCTTCCTCGCGTGCGCGATCCTTGGCTTCATCGACGATCTGCGCGGCACGGCGGTTCGCCTGCTCGATGATCGACGCAACCTCGGCCTTGGCTTCCTTGAGCTGGCTGGACGCGCGGTCCTGCGCCAGCTCCAGGTCGCGATGCGCGCGTTCCGCGGCCGACAGCCCCTCGGCGATCTGCTGCGTGCGCGCGTCCATGGCATTGCGGATGAACGGCCAGACGAACTTCATGCAGAACCACACGAAGATCAGAAAGGTAATGGACTGGCCGATGAGTGTCAGGTTGATATTCACGCCGTCGCTCCTGAGTTCGTTTGAGCCGTCGTCACGCGGATCGCTCCGCTACCGGCCGTCTTCAGAGCTTGACCGCGAAGATGAGGTACATGGCGATACCGACGCCGATCATCGGCACTGCGTCGAGCAGACCGGCGATCAGGAACATCTTGCCCTGCAGCATGGGCGCCATTTCGGGCTGTCGCGCCGAACCTTCGAGGAGCTTGCCGCCAAGGATGCCAAAGCCAACCGCGGTACCGGCGGCACCTAGACCGATCATCAGAGCGGCTGCTACGAAGAGGATTGCTTGTTCCATGATGTTCTCCGAGTGAGTGAGTAGTGGAAAATGATCCGGGATCAGTGTTCTTCAGACACGTCATGCGCCATCGCCATGTAGACGATGGTCAGAACCATGAACACGAACGCCTGCAAGGTGATAATCAGAATGTGGAACACGGCCCACGCCCATTGCAGCACGCCTGCCAGCGAACCCAGCAGCACCCCGGCGCCGAACATGATGGCGATCAGGATGAAAATCATTTCGCCCGCGTACATGTTTCCGAAGAGTCGCAGGCCGAGCGAAATGGGCTTGGCGATCAGCGACACCGTCTCGAGCACGAGGTTGATCGGGATCAGGAAGACGTTGAAGTACCACTTCGGAGCGTGGAACGGGTGCAGTGTCAGTTCCTTGACGAAACCGACGACCCCTTTCTCCTTGATTGAGAAGAACAGCATCAGCCCGAAGACAGTGAACGACATACCGAGGGTGACGTTCGGGTCGGTAGTCGGTACCACCTTCAGGAACAGGTGAGGGTTTCCCGTGATGATCCCGGCGGCGTGCGGTAGCCAGTCGACCGGCAGCAGATCCATCAGGTTCATCATGAAGATCCACACGAAGATGGTCAGCGCCATCGGCGCGACCAGCCGATTCCTGTGGTGGAAGATGTCGCTCACGGTGCCGTCGACGAACTCGATGATCATCTCGACCGCGTTCTGCAGCCCGGTCGGCGCCCCCTTGTTCGCGGCCGCCTTCACCGCGACGCGGCGGAACAGCCAGCAGAAGAGCACGCCGAGAAAGATCGACCAGCCCATGCTGTCGACGTGGACTGCGCTGAAACCCATCGCGGAGGTTTCTTCCTTGCAGTGCGCCAAGGTCCAGCCGGCCTGTTCCATGACGTGTTCGCCGTCGCAATAGCTGCCGGCCGGGAGCTTGCCGTACGTCATGTTCGTCAGGTGGTGGAGGATGTATCCACTCGAGGTCTGGGCTTCGGCCGACATAAGGCTCCTCTGATCCCGTCCCTGTCGCGGCCCGCTTCAAAGCCCGCGCAGGCGGGCGAGCAGGACGGTGTTCACGACATACAGGACGATGTAGGCACCAAAAAAGGCCGTTGCATCCAACGGCCGCACAACGACGAACACCGCGGCGAAGCCCGCGCACGTCAGCAGGAACTTCCCTGCCTCGGCGCGGTAGAAGCCACGCACCACTTCGCGCGCGGCACCCGCTCCACGGTACCGGAATACCCTCCAGCCGAACCACGCCTGTGGCAGCAGGAACAGCAGTCCGCCGGACAGCAGCGACCTTGCGGCAAGCGGGTCTGCCAGACCCGTTGCCACGGCGGCCGCGATGAGCAATCCGGATTCCGCCGCCAGTAACCGCCACAACGACGGCCGCGGCAACGAGCTCGTGAACCTGTCAGGCCTCATACCCGGGCATCACTTTCGTGCATCGAACGCCCCGTCAGCGGTGTTCCGGGCGGCCAGACCGGGCTGGCATTATATGGATATGCCCCGGCGCGTTCAACCGGGATCGGGGCGGAAATAGCGCAACAATCCGTCGAGCTGGTCGAGGCTCGAGTAGCCGATCACGAGCCGGCCCTTGCCCCCGGACTTGTGCTCGATCGCGATCGCGGCGCCGGTGATCTCCGACAGCTCGCGCTCCAGGCCGCGGACGTCCACATCCGGTTCGGCAGCCCGTGGCCTGACGCGCGCCGGAGCCTGCAGCCGGCGCACCAACGCCTCGGTCTCACGCACCGTCAGGTCCTTCTCGAGGATCTCGCGCGCGATCGCCGCCTGCTGTTCGGCCGCCAGCGTGAGCAACGCGCGCCCGTGGCCCATTTCCAGACGGCGCGCCTCGAGATGATCGCGCACCTCGGGAGCCAGGCCGAGCAGGCGCATCGTGTTGGTGACCGTGACCCGCGACTTGCCGACCGCCTCGGCGATCTGCTCGTGCGTCAGGCCGAACTCCTGCTGCAGGCGTTGCAGCGCCACCGCCTCCTCGATCGCGTTGAGGTCCTCGCGCTGGATGTTCTCGATCAGCGCAAGCGCCATCGCGGCCTCGTCGGGAACGTCGCGTACGATCGCCGGAATCACCGTCAACCCCGCCATCTGGCTGGCACGCCAGCGCCGCTCACCGGCGATCAGCTCGAATTCGCCGCCCGGCAGCGGACGCACCACCACCGGCTGCAGCAACCCCTGCGAGCGGATCGAGTTCGCGAGTTCCTCGAGCGCCTCGGGGTTGAAGTCGCGCCGCGGCTGGAAGCGGCCGCGCCGGACCAGGTCCACCGGCAACTGGCGCAGGCTGTCGGCCCCTGCGGGTTCGCCTCCGGAGCCGGCGGTCCCGGACGAGCCGGCGCCGATCAGCGCATCGAGTCCTCGTCCGAGCCCACGTTTCTTCACAGCCATCGCTAGTCCTCGTGAACGCGCGCCGGTGCTCCGGCGTCGCTGGCAGTAGTGGCGGATGCCGCTGCGGACTGCCGACCGTGACGGCGCAGCATCTCGGAGGCCGCGGCCAGGTAGGCGATCGCGCCACGCGAGGCGGGATCGTAGATCAGCGCGGGTTGCCCGTGACTGGGCGCCTCGGCGAGCCGCACGTTACGCGGAATCAGCGTGGCGTAGACGCGCGAGCCGAAGTGCCCGATCAGTTGCATCGATACCTCGTTGGTCAGCGAATTGCGCGCGTCGTACATGGTGCGCAGCAAACCCTCGATCTTCAGCTGCGGGTTCAGCGTCTTCTGCACCCGCGCCACCGTGTTCAGCAGCGACGACAGTCCTTCGAGCGCGTAGTACTCGCACTGCACCGGGATCAGGACGCTGTCGGCGGCGACCAGCGCGTTGACGGTCAGCATGTTCAGCGAGGGCGGGCAGTCGACCAGCACGTAGTCGTACTCGTGCTTCACACGCGCCAGCGCATAGCGCAGGCGGTTTTCCTTGTTGCTGGCGGTGACCAGCTCGACTTCGGCGGCGGTCAGGTCCGCGTTCGCCGGCAGCACGTCGAAACCGGACTCGGGGGCGCACTGGCGGGTCTGTTCGACGGTGGCCGAATGCATCAGCACGTCGTAGACCGAGGTCTCGAGCGCGTGCTTGTCGACGCCACAGCCCATCGTCGCGTTGCCCTGCGGGTCCAGGTCGACCAACAGCACGCGCTGCGCGCTCGCCGCCAGCGATGCCGCGAGGTTCACGGTGGTAGTGGTCTTGCCCACCCCGCCTTTCTGGTTCGTTATCGCAATGGTGGTCACGGCTCGGTACGGTCCTGTTGCACGATCCTGACCAGCTGGCGTTCGGCGTCGATGCCGGGGACCCTCAGCGCGATCAGCGATGCCACAGTATACGGTGTCGTGACACCGGCAAGCTCTCCCGGATCCAGATGTCCCTTCATCGCAAGCAGGCAGCCGCCTGGCGCGAGCAGATGCCCCGCGACGCGCAGGATTCCCGCCAGCGGCGCGAACGCCCGGCTGGTGATGCAGTCGAAACCGTCCGCATCGCGGAAACTCTCGGCGCGCGCCTGGTGCACGCTGACGTTGGCGAGCCCGAGCTCGAGCTTCGCCTGGAACAGGAAACGGATCTTCTTGCCGTTGCTGTCGAGCAGATGGAACTCGCGCTCCGGAAACCAGATCGCAAGGGGTATTCCGGGCAGGCCCGCACCGCTGCCCAGATCGAGCACACGCTGACCTGTGAGGTGCGACGCGATGCTGAGGCTGTCGAGCAGATGACGCGTGACCATCGCCAGCGGATCGTCGACGGCGGTCAGATTGTAGGTGCGGTTCCAGCGTGCGAGCAGTGCGACGAATGCAAGCAGCCGTTCGCAGCGTTGTTCATCGACAGGGAGCCCGAGCTCGCCAAGCCCGGCGGCCAGCGTCGACGCAAGCGCGGCGTGCCCGGCCCGGGTCGCGGTGCTCATCCGTGGCTGCGGCTGCCGCCGCCGGCGGAGCGCTTGCGCAGGTGGATCAACAGCAACGAGATCGCGGCCGGTGTCACGCCCGGAATACGCGCAGCCTGCGCGAGTGTCTCGGGGCGCGCCACACCGAGCTTCTGGCGCACCTCGTGCGACAGTCCGGCGACCGCGGCGTAATCGAAATCGGGGCTGAGCGCGGTGCCCTCGTGGCGGCGCAGCCGTTCGATCTCCTGCTGCTGGCGTTCGATGTAACCGGCGTATTTGCACTGGACCTCGAGCTGTTCGGCGACGTCCGCACCGACCCCGGTGTCGCCGCAGATCGCGGCGATATCGCGGTACGAAACCTCGGGGCGGCGCAGCAGCTCGATCAGCCGGTACTCGCGCACCAGTTCGCGCTCGCCGAGCGCAGCGAAGGCAGCGGCTTCGGGGCTGCCGGGACGCACCAGCGTGCTCTCGAGCCGCGCGCGTTCATGTTCGATGGCATCACGGCGCGCGCAGAACGCCTGCCAGCGGGTGTCATCGACCAGACCGAGTTCACGCCCGGTGGCGGTGAGCCGCAGATCGGCGTTGTCCTCGCGCAGCAGCAGACGGTATTCGGCACGGCTGGTGAACATGCGGTACGGCTCGCCGGTGCCCAGCGTGACCAGGTCGTCGACGAGCACGCCCAGATAGGCCTCGTGGCGGCGTGGGTACCACGGTTCGCGCCCCTGTGCGCGTCGCGCGGCATTGAGCCCGGCGAGCAACCCCTGCGCCGCGGCTTCCTCGTAGCCGGTGGTACCGTTGATCTGGCCGGCGAAAAACAGGCCGCCCAGATGGCGGGTCTCGAGCGTGTGCCACAACCCACGCGGGTCGAAGAAATCGTATTCGATCGCGTAGCCGGGGCGCGTGAGGTGTGCTCGTTCGAGTCCGCGAATCGAGCCGACGATCGCGAGCTGCACGTCGAACGGCAAGCTGGTCGAGATGCCGTTCGGATACAACTCGGTGGACGTCAGGCCTTCGGGTTCCAGGAAGACCTGGTGCGAGTCCTTGTCGGCAAAGCGCACGATCTTGTCCTCGACCGAAGGACAGTAGCGCGGACCGGTGCCTTCGATCACACCGGCGTACATCGGCGAGCGGTCGAGCGAGCCGCGGATGATCTCGTGGGTGCGCTCGTTGGTGTGGGTGATGTGGCAGCAAACCTGGCGCGGATGCTGCCCGGCATCGCCGAGGAAGCTCATGACCGGGACCGGCTCGTCACCGTGCTGCTCCTGCATCACGGAGAAATCGACGCTGCGCGCGTCGATACGCGGCGGGGTGCCGGTTTTCAGACGGCCTACCGTGAACGGCAATTCGCGCAGCCGTTGCGACAAGCGGTCCGCGGCCGGGTCACCGGCGCGTCCGCCGCCGTAGTTCTGCAATCCGATATGGATCTTCCCGCCGAGGAACGTGCCCGCGCACAGCACCACGGCGTCGGCGCGGAAACCGATCCCCATCTGCGTCACCACACCGCAGACCCGATCCCCCTCGACGATCAGATCCACGACCGGCTGCTGGAACAGGTCCAGGCAGGGCTGGTTTTCGAGCAGCGAACGGATGGCGTTGCGGTACAGCACACGGTCGGCCTGGGCACGCGTGGCGCGCACCGCCGGACCCTTACGGGAGTTCAACACGCGGAACTGGATGCCGGCCAGGTCGGTGGCGCGTGCCATCGCGCCGCCGAGGGCGTCGATCTCGCGCACCAGATGACTTTTCCCGATGCCGCCGATCGCCGGGTTGCACGACATCTGGCCCAGTTGCTCGATGCTCTGCGTCAGCAGCAGCGTCGGCACCCCCATGCGCGCACTGGCGAGCGCCGCCTCGGTGCCGGCATGGCCGCCACCGACGACGATGACGCCGTACTGTCTGGGGTGGTTCACGGAGTTGTCTCCGGCAAGGGGCGGCGGATTATAGCTCCGGGTATTTCCCGAAGAAGGTATTTATACATGTATGAAGAAGGAAGAAAGGAAGGATATGGTTGCTGAAGAGCAAGGAGGTCCCTGTGGAAAAGCTGGATTTTTCCATCAGGAACAATGAGTTGTGCTCATGGTCAGCATGGGGGTGAGCTGCTCGGGAACGGGGGCATGGACCCGGGACTCGCGGTGGATCGAACCGGCCTGGCATGCGACGGACTGCTGTCTCCCGGATTCGGGTCACGGGTTGCGGGCAGCATGTCCACAGCTATTTGCCGATGCAGAAGCGGGTGAATCGCGGCGGAGCCTTGTGAATCAAGGCTCTTCCGATTCGTCGCGGTGAATGTGTACTCATGCGTGTACTCGAGGACTGTCTCTCACACGGCGCTGCCCGAAGCAGCGCGTGCCCGAGCTCCTGCGCACGCTGAAGCTCGCCGTTCGGCACTCAGCCACAGAACCACGAAAATCCGGCATGTCGTGCGGGACTTTCATGGGGCTGTTCGCGCGGACGGAGTAGGCGTCGAGGATAAGCCGCGCCGCGAATCGGCCGGCTCCGCGCCAGGGGTGCACACCGGGCAGCCTAAAGCAGCGCCCGACGTTGATTTATCTTGATGCCTGAACCTAAAATAACGCCAGCCCTTGTTTTAGGTTCCTGCTCCCATGCACCGACCCTCGCCCGGCCGCTACGTCACCGTCACGAC
>CAUJIL010000306.1 GCA_963204845.1 Pseudomonadota bacterium
GCACCGCGTCCAGCGCGCCGGCGACCGCGTCCTCGACCGCGGTGTCGTAGAACAGCGCCGCGAGGCCGGCGTTGCTGTAGATGTATCTCGACTCGTCGGCGGTGTAGCGGTAGTTCACGTTGACCGGCGTGGCGCGCAGCATGTAGGCGGCGAAGGTTGCCTCGAGGAACGCGATCGAATTCGCCGCCTGGATGCCGACGGTATCGTTGGGGCCTATGCCTCGCGCACGCAGCCACAGCGCGAGCCGCGCCGCGCGATCGCGGAACTCGCGGTAGCCCAGACGCTGCCCGTCCGAGACCAGTGCCTCGCGCTCCGGCGGCACGGTGTCGACGACGATGTCCAGCAGATCAGCCAGGTTGAAGGTCTTCTGTTGTTGCATCGACGGTTCCTCGACCGGTTGCTCGGGGTGTGCGCTCAGCGCTCGAGTTCACGGAACGGCAGTTCGCGATCGGTGCGGATCTCGCCGGGCAGCCCCAGCACGCGCTCGGCGACCACGTTGCGCAGGATCTCGTCGGTGCCGCCGGCGAGGCGGATGCCGGGCGCCGACAGCCACAGCTGCTGCAGGAAGGACCATTCCCTGCCCAGGTCCTGGTGCGCGACCAGGCCTTCGGGACCGGCCATCTCGAGCGCGAAGCCCGCGATGTCGAGGATGCCGCGGCCGGCGACCAGCTTCAGGATCGACATTTCCGGCCCGGGCTCCTTGCCCTGCGACAGCGCGGTGAGGCCGCGCGCGATGATCAGCTCCACGCCGTGCTGGCTCAGGAAGGCGTTGGCGATGCGCTCCTTCACGCGTTCGTCGTCGAGCGCGGGACGGCCGTTCCAGCGCGCCGTGCGCGCGACCTGGATCAGGTTGCGGTGCAGGTGCGTGGGCAGGTGGCCGCCGATCGCGAGCCGCTCGTGCATCAGCGTGCTGAGCATCACTTTCCAGCCGCCGTTCACTTCGCCGAGCCGGTTGGCGTCGGGAATGCGCACATCGGTGAGGAACACCTCGTTGAACTCGGTGTCGCCCGACATCTGGTGGATCGGACGGATCTCGACGCCCGGGGCCTTCATGTCGATGATGAACATCGTCAGGCCCTTCTGCTTCGGCTTGTCCCAGTCGCTGCGCGCGAGCAGGATGCCGTAGTCGCAGAAGTGCGCTCCCGAAGTCCAGACCTTCTGGCCGTTGATCAGCCATTCGTCGCCGTGCCGCTCGGCGCGGGTGCGGATGCCGCCGGTGTCGGAGCCGGCCGCGGGCTCGGAAAACAGCTGGCACCAGATCTCGTCACCGACGATGCCGCGCGGCACGTGGCGCTCGCGTACCGCCGGTGCCGCCCACATCGCCACCGTTGGCAGGCACTGGCCGATGCTGTTCTCGAACACCATGCGCGGCACCAGGAAGCGTTCCTCCTCCTGGCCGTAGATGACCTGCTGCATCGCGGTGCCGCCGCTGCCGCCCCATTCGCGCGGCCAGGTGATCGCGGCGTAGCCGGCCTCGGCCTTGCGGCGTTGCCAGACGCGCGCGGCGCTGATGCGCTCTGCATCGTCGAGGCCTTCGCCGAAACGCTGTTCGTCGCTGGTGCGGGGTTGCGCGTTGGCGTGCAGCCAGGTGCGAACCTCGGCGCGGTAGGCGGCTTCTTCGGGGGTGTCTCTGAAATCCATCGTGCTGTCTCCGCTTACGCGGCCTCCCGGATCAGTGCGTCGGCCAGCCGCGTGCGCCAGGCGTGCTCGCTGCCGATCAGTTGTGCGAGGTAGCGCGCGCGGCGCATGTAGAGGTGGCAGTCCATCTCCCACGTGTAACCGATGCCGCCGTGGATCTCGATGCCTTCCTCGGCGGCGCGGTTGAACGCGACGCTGGCGGCCACCCGCGCGGCGGCCGCCGCGACCGGCAGTTCGGGTGCGTCGCAGGACAGCGCCCACGCGCCGTAGTACGCGTGCACGCGCGCCAGCTCGTTGGCGGTGTAGACGTCGGCCATCTTGTGCTTCAGTGCCTGGAAGCTGCCGATCTGGCGGCCGAAGGCCTTGCGCTGGAGCGCGTAGTCGCGGGCGATCTCGAGGATGCGTGTCGCGCCGCCGACCTGCTCGAAGGCGAGCAGCACGGCTGCGGCGTTCAGCACACGTTCGCACAGCGCGGCGCCGCGCTCACCGCCGCACAGCGCTTGCGCCGCCACGTCGGTGCACACGACCTCTCCGCAGGGCCGCGTGGGGTCCAGCGTTGCGATGGCGTGGCGGGCGACACCGGGGGCCGCGGGATCGACCAGCACCAGCGTGTCGCCGGCGCGCAGCACCAGCAGCCCGGCGATCATCGCATCGGGCACCACCGCGAAGCGCCCGCTCAGGCGGCCGTCGGCGAACACCGGCGCGGGCCCCGTGCTCCACGCTTCGGCATCGGCCAGCGCGGCGGTGGCGATCACGTCGCCGCCGGCGATGCGCGGCAGCCAGCGCTGCTGCTGTTCCTCGTTGCCGGAGCGCATCAGCGCCTCGGCAGCCAGGTAGAAGCTCGATGCCAGCGGCACCGGCGCGAGATGACGGCCCGCTTCCTCGGCGATCAGGCACAACTCCAGGTAGCCCAGGCCGGCGCCGCCGAACTGCTCGGGAATCGCCGCGGCGGCCGCGCCCATGCCGACCAGGTTGTTCCAGACGTCGGCGGAATGCGTGGCGTGCCCCGCGAGCACGCGCCGGATCTCGGTCGAGGTGCTGGTCTCGGCCAGCATCCGGCGGACCTCCTGCGCCAGCAGGCGCTGGTCGTCGGAAAAATCGAAGTTCACGGTCTGATGCCTCCGGGGTGATTTCCTGATCGATACGGAAAGGCCGTCAATTGTAGCGATCGGCAGGGCGGGACGATACGTTTCACCGGATTGCCGGACTACGACCCCGTAGGTCGGCGTTCATGCCGACGAAGACCCGCATCATGAAGAGGCTGGAACGGTGGCGGGGACGTACCAGATCGGAGACGACCACGCGCGCTCCTGCAGTTCGGCATCACCGGGAGCCTCCTGATGGAGGCGGAACGCATCGTAGGTGCTCCAGCTCGGCGTCGGGATCTCGAGCACGCGTACGTAGTAAAAGGCATGCGCTGCAGGGTCGAACTCGGGATCCTGCCACAGCGTATCCAGCGAAGGTGCGCCGATGGTGTTGGTGTAGCTCGCCTGCGCGACGTCGACCGTGGAGCCGATCGCGGGCAGCTTGCCGGTGGCCGGATCGGGTTCGCGGGCGCCGCCCCAGGCGACGTCGAAGATTTTCTCGCGCCGCGTGCCGTCGGCCGCCAGCCAGCCCTTGATCACCTGCACGCGGTCGAGGTTGGCACCGTCGGGATCCTTCGCCGCGCGGATCAGCAGGCGCGGGGCCGTTGCAGTGGCAGGGCGGGCCGGCAGGTCGGCACCCATCGGCACGCCCTGCGCGTAGGCTGCGTCAAGGTACGCCGGGTCGCCCAGCAACGGCTGCCCGTAGTCCCAGCCGGCGAACACGCGCAGCCGGATGCGGGTGCCGGACGTGGCGTAGGTCTCGCCGCGACGCACGGCGTCGAAGATCGCCTCGCGGGTGTTCGCGCTCGCCCATACGGCGGCGAGGCCGGCGGCGCTGAACACGCGGCCGGTTGCCGGCGGCACCGGGTTTCGGGCCAGCGCCAGACGCCGCTCGGGCGTGCCGTCGACCAGCACCAGCTTGCCGTGGTAGTTGTCCTCCTCGATCGCGGTGGTGGAGTTGTGGGCATCGCTGCTGCCGATGAAGCCGAAGCGGTACGGGTTGCCGAGTCCGCGCGCGGCGAGTTCCAGGCCCACGCCGAGTGCCTCGCGCGCGTAGCCGCCCGCGGGGCGTGACACCGGCGGCGGGATCGAGGGCTTCAGCGTGAACGGAAAGATCTCGAAATTCGCGAACTCGTCGTTCGGCGCGAGTTGCGGATGGACTTCGGACTGGCCCTTGATCTGCACGATCTCCTGCACCGGCTCGTTGCGGATCCGGCGCGCCACGTAGTCGGCGTCGAAGGGGCGACCGTCGAAGGTGCGGGTGCCGAACATCAGGCCGTCGCTGGCGTTGGCGTTGTGCGGGATTGCGAGGTTGTCCATCCCGGCGGCGCGGCTTGCCTCGAGGTAGCCCCACAGCTGCTCCGGGTCCGGCGAGTCGAAGCTGCTGAACGGGCGCTCGGGAACCGCGTCGCTGCGGAAGATCACGTTGCGGTGCAGGTTCGCGCCGTCGACCATGCTGGTCCACTCGTAACCCACCAGCGCCGTGAAGGTGCCCGGTGCGTTGTGACGGTTCGCCGAGGCGATCACCTCGCGCCATAGCGATGCCGACACCTCGGCACTGTTCAGTTCGGGGATCGGCGCGTTGGCAGCGAGCGATGCGATGATCTCGAACAGGGCCCGCTGCGCTTCCTGCGGGTCGTCCGCGACCAGGCGGCGCGCGATCGGCAGGCGCGATAGCGGGCTGTCGGGGTTGGCGGTCTGTGGCAGCACGCCGAGGTATTCCGAATGATCGGTCACCGCCGCGAAGTCCAGCGCGCGGTGCATCTGCACCGGGAACCCTCCCGCGTGCAGTGTCTGCTCGCCCTTCGCGAAGCGGTACGCGTCGTCGGGTGTGGTGTTGCGGTTGCCGGCCACGAAGGCGTCCGGCGAGTAGCTGGTATGCACGTGCAGGTCGCCGAACAGCAGCTGCTCCGGGTGTTCGTTGACTGCTTCCTCGACCACCGCTGACGCGGGCGCAACGGGCACCGCTTGCTCCGGAGCCGGCACGGCGGGACGCTTGCCGTCGCAGGCGCAGAGCAGAACGAACAGGCAGCAGGCAAGTGCTCTGACGCTCATCGTCGACGATCCTCGTGCAGATATTCTGGTTGGCTGTGTCGGGACGGACAACTCTAGCGCAGCCCCGTACCGCTGTCGCTATGCGAGTGCCGGCCGAAGGAATGCACGGAGCGTTTGCGCGCACCCGCGTGATGCTGCGACGATGGCCGCAACGCAAGGCGATCCGGGGAGCGACACCATGGGAAAGATCATCAAGGCGGTCTGGGCGATCACGCTGGTGCTGGGAGTCGTGCCGGCCGGCGACGCGAGCGCGCAGCGCGCGAGTTACTCGCCGTACGCCGGACGTGATTTTCCCGAACGCCTGCTGTGGGGCGATACGCACCTGCACACCAACATGTCGGCCGACGCCAGCAGCTTCGGCAACCGCGAGATCGACCCGCGCGACGCGTACCGTTTTGCCCGCGGCGATACCGTGAACGCGCACAACGGCATGGCGGTGCGCCTGTCGCGCCCGCTGGACTTCCTGGTGGTGGCCGACCACGCGGAGTATCTGGGCGTGTTCCCGAGCCTGCGCGCGGGTGACCAGCGCCTGCTCGCCAACGAGACCGGCAAGCGCTGGGCCGGCCTCATGGCCGAACAGGGCAGCGGGCACAGCATGAAGATCCTCTACGAATGGGGGATGTCGCTGCAGGAGAACCGCGACCTGATCAAGGATCCGGAGTTCAGCGCCGCGATCTGGCGCCAGGTGGTCGACAACGCGGAGCGCTTCAACGAGCCCGGGCGCTTCACGGCGCTGATCGGCTACGAGTGGACCTCGATGCCCGACGGCGACAACCTGCACCGGGTGGTGGTCTTCGGCGACGGCGCCGACAAGGCCGCGCGCGTCGTGCCGTTCAGTTCGATCGACAGCCGCGACCCGGAACAACTGTGGGCGTACCTCGCGCGCTACGAGAGCGAAACCGGCGGGCAGGCGATCGCCATTCCGCACAACAGCAACGTCAGCGGCGGAATGATGTTCGCGCCGCGCGACGTCGGTGGTGAGCCCATCGATCGCGACTACGCCGAGCGGCGCATCCGCTGGGAGCCACTCATGGAAGTCACCCAGTACAAGGGCGACTCGGAAACCCATCCGCTCAACTCGCCCGCGGACGAGTTCGCGAACTACGAAACCTGGGACAAGGTGAACCTCGGTGGCATGCGCGCGCAGACACCGGCCATGTTGCCGTACATGTACGCGCGCTCGGCACTCGGCATCGGACTGCAGCAGGAGCAGGCGCTGGGCGTCAACCCGTTCAAGTTCGGGATGATCGGCAGCACCGACGCGCACACCGGCTTCGCTTCCGCGGAGGAGAACAATTTCTGGGGCAAGAGCACCAAGTCCGAGGCCTCGGCGCAGCGCTGGAACGTGCCGCTGGCCGAGAACACCGAACACCCCGAATTCACCTACCGCGAATACGAGATGGCCGCCTCGGGCTATATGGCGGTGTGGGCGCGCGCCAACACCCGGGAAGAGATCTTCGCGGCGATGAAGCGCAAGGAGGTCTACGCGACCACCGGGCCGCGGATCGCGCTGCGTTTCTTCGGAGGCTACGATTTCGCGCCGGGTGACGACAAGTCACCCGATATCGCCGCAGCCGGCTACGCGCACGGCGTGCCGATGGGCGGT
>CAUJIL010000307.1 GCA_963204845.1 Pseudomonadota bacterium
GACCTCCATGCAATACCAGGGTAAGGCGATCAAGGTGCGCGCGCTCGACGGCGGCGCCGCCGAGCTGTGCTTCGACCGCGACGGCGACAGCGTGAACAAGTTCGACCAGCTCACGCTCGGCGAACTGCTGGAGGCGCTGACGTTGCTGGCCGGGACCAGCGGGCTGCGCGGCGTGCTGATCACCAGCGCCAAGCCCGGCTATTTCATCGTCGGCGCCGACATCGGCGAGTTCGGCACGCTGTTTCGCCAGGGCGAGCCGGCGCTGCTCGCCAGCCTGGCGAGCGCGAACGCGATTTTCAACGCGCTCGAGGATCTGCCGGCGCCGAGTGTGTGCGCGATCAACGGCAGCGCACTCGGGGGCGGACTGGAACTCTGCCTGGCGGCCGATGCGCGCGTGCTCGCCAGCGAGGCGCGGATCGGCCTGCCCGAGGTCAAGCTGGGCATCAACCCCGGCTTTGGCGGCACGGTGCGCCTGCCGCGCCTGATCGGCGTCGACAACGCGGTGGAGTGGATCTGCGGCGGCAAGGAATACCGCGCCGACGCCGCGCTGCGGGTCGGCGCCGTCGATGCGGTCGTGGCGTCCGCCGGGCTGCGCGAGGCCGCGCTGGACCTGCTCGGGCAATGCATGAACGGCACCCTGGATTACGCGGCACGCCGGCGCGAGAAGACGCAGCCCGTGCTGCTGAACGACATCGAGCGCATGATGGCCTTCACGACCGGCAAGAGCGTGGTCGCCGCGCAGGCCGGACCGAACATGCCGGCACCGCTGACGGCCGCGAAGTCGATGGAGAAGTCGGTGGGCCTCGCGCGCACCGAGGCGCTGGCGGTCGAGTCGAAGTTCTTCGCGCGCCTGGCGATGGGCAACGAGTCCGACAGCCTGATCGGACTGTTCCTGAACGAGCAGGCGGTGGCGAAGAAGGCGCGACGTATCGAGGAGGCCGGCCGCAAGGTGGCGCGTGCGGCGGTATTGGGCGCCGGGACGATGGGCGGCGGGGTCGCTTACCAGTCCGCGAGCTGCGGCGTGCCGATCGTGATGAAGGACATCGCCGCCACGGGTATCGACCTCGGCCTGCGCGAGGCCGGCAAGCTGCTCGCCGGGCAGGTCGATCGCGGGCGCATGAGCGCCACGGCCATGGCCGAGGTGCTGCGCGGAATCACGCCGACGCTCGACTACGCCGACTTCGGCGGTGTCGATTTCGTCGTCGAGGCGGTGGTCGAGAACGAGGGCGTCAAGCAGCGCGTGCTCGCCGAGTGCGAGGATCGCGTGGGGCCGGAGGCGATCCTCGCCAGCAACACCTCGACGATCTCGATCACACGGCTCGCCAGCGCGCTGAAGCGGCCGCAGAACTTCTGCGGCATGCATTTCTTCAATCCGGTGCACCGCATGCCGCTGGTCGAGGTGATCCGCGGCGAGCACAGTTCGGAGGCCGCGATCGCGACCACGGTGGCGTACGCGCGGCAGCTGAAGAAGACGCCGATCGTGGTGCGCGACTGCCCGGGCTTCCTGGTGAACCGGGTGCTGTTTCCGTATTTCGGCGCGTTCAACGCACTGTTGCGCGACGGCGCCGATTTCCGCGAGGTCGACCGCGTGATGCAGAAATTCGGTTGGCCGATGGGCCCCGCGTACCTGCTCGACGTGGTCGGCATCGACGTCGCCCACCATGCCGCCGGCGTGATGGCGGCCGGTTTCCCCGAGCGCATGACGATCGGCTTCCGCACCGCGCTCGAGGTGCTGTTCGAGGCGGGGCGTTTCGGGCAGAAGACCGGTTCCGGCTTCTATCGCTACGAACAGGATCGCCGCGGCAAGCAGGTCAAGCAGGTCGATCCCGAGGCACAGGCGCTGATCGCGCCCGTGTGCGGCGCCGCGCGCGAGTTCCCCGAGCAGGAGATCGTCGAGCGCATGATGGTGCCGATGTGCAACGAGCTGGTGCGCTGCCTCGACGAGAACATCGTCGACAGTGCCGGCGAGGCCGACATGGCGCTGGTGATGGGAATCGGTTTCCCGCTGTTCCGGGGTGGCGCGCTGCGCTACATGGACCACATGGGGCTCGAGGCGTTCTGTGCCGCCGCCGATCGTCACGCGGACATCGCCGCGGTCTACGCGGTGCCGGAGTCGCTGCGCCAGCGCGCGCGCGACGGCCGGCGCTTCTATTCCTGATTCGACGCAGCGGAGGTCCGCCATGAGTTTCAAAGACGACGACGCCGTGATCATCGACTGCGCCCGCACGCCGATGGGGCGGTCGAAGAACGGCGTGTTCCGCCACGTGCGCGCCGAGGATCTGTCGGCTGACCTGGTCGATGCACTGTTCGCACGCAACCCCGGGGTCGACCCGGCGAGCGTCGAGGACGTGATCTGGGGTTGCGTGAACCAGACCGAGGAGCAGGGCTGGAACGTCGCGCGCATGATGTCGCTGCTGACCGTGATTCCGCACAGCGCAGGCGCGCAGACGATCTCGCGGCTGTGCGGCTCCTCGATGTCCGCGCTGCACATCGCCGCGCAGGCGATCACTGCGGGCTACGGCGAGGTGTTCGTGGTCGGCGGCGTGGAGCACATGGGGCACCTGCCGATGGACAAGGGCATCGACCCGAATCCGCGGCTCAGCAAGCACGTGGCGAAGGCGGCGGGGATGATGGGCATCACGGCCGAGGGGCTGGCGATGCTGCACGGCATCACGCGCGCCGAGCAGGATGCCTACGGCGAGCGCTCGCACCGGTTGGCCGCCAAGGCGCAGGACGAGGGACGCTGGGCGCGCGAGATCATAGCGCGCCGCGGCCACGACGAGGACGGTCGCAGCATCCTGGTGACGGCCGACACCACGATCCGCCGCGACACCACCATCGAGGGGCTGGCGGCGCTGCCACCGGCCTTCGACCCCCGCAACGGAACCGTGACCGCCGGCACGTCGTCGCAGATCGCCGACGGCGCCGCCGCGATGATCGTGACCTCCGGCCGCAGGGCGCGCGAACTGGGGTTGCACCCGCGCGCGCGGATCCGCGCGATGGCGGTGGCCGGTGTCGATCCGTCGATCATGGGCTACGGCCCGGTGCCGGCCACGCAGAAGGCGCTGGCACGCTGCGGCCTCACGCTTGCGGACATCGAGGCGGTCGAACTCAACGAGGCCTTCGCGGCGCAGGTGCTGCCGGTGCTCAAGGACCTGAAGCTGATCGATGAGCTCGACACCCGGGTGAACCTGCACGGCGGGGCAATCGCGCTGGGACACCCGTTCGGCTGCTCCGGGGCGCGCATCACGACGACCCTGATCAACGTGATGGAGCAGCGTGACCTGACGCTGGGTCTGGCAACGATGTGCATCGGGCTGGGACAAGGCATCGCGACCGTGATCGAGCGCGTCTGAGCCAGCCGGACAGCGACCGGAATCCGCTCGCCCTGGCGCGGCGAGGCGCCGATCGCCGCACGTCCCGAGTGGACGACACCGGGTGCGTGCCTTGCCGTGCCAGTGGTGGTATGGCAAACTGCGCGCTCATTGGTTTGAGGTTGAAAGGGTTATAATAACAAGCAGTTACATTGTTTTTCTGAGATTTCTTCACGAACCGCCGCGGCGGCATGCGAGAGTGGCGGAACTGGTAGACGCGCTGGATTTAGGTTCCAGTGCCTTCGGGCGTGCGGGTTCGAGTCCCGCCTTTCGCACCAGTGGCAGACTCGGTTCGGTGAGGTCCACGGGGCACGGGCCAGCGGCCTTTTTGCCGACTCTCGGAATACATTTCCGCGTGCTAGAATGCGCGCCCTTCCGGCCGCTGCTGCCCGCGAGCGCGCGCGTCGACAGAGCATTCATCCACGGTTTTCCGAGAGAGGTCGAACATGCAGGTTTCCGTTGAGATTACGTCGGGTCTGGGCCGGCGCCTGACGATCGGGGTGCCGGCGACGCGCATCGACGCCGAAGTGGCGGCGCGGCTGGAGAAGGCCGCGCGCACGGTGCGGCTGAAGGGCTTCCGTCAGGGCAAGGTGCCGCTGAAGGTGGTGCAGCAGCGTTTCGGCGCGGGCGTGCGCCAGGAAGTGCTCGGCGAGGTGATGAGCCAGTCGTTCTACGAGGCCGTGCGCCAGGAGGACCTGAAGCCGGCCGGACAGCCCACCATCGAGCCGCGTTCGATGGCGAGCGGCCGTGACCTCGAATTCACGGCGACCTTCGAGGTGTATCCGGAGATCGACCTGGTCGATTTCGCGAAGCTCGCGATCGAGCGGCCGGTGGCCGAGGTGGGCGAAGCGGACGTGGACCGCATGATCGAGGTGTTGCGCGGCCAGCAGGCGACCTGGGAATCGGTCGAGCGCGCCGCCGCCTCCGGCGACCGGGTGAACATCGACTACACCGGCCGCCGTGACGGCGTGGCCTTCGACGGCGGCAGCGCGCAGGGCAGCGATCTGCTGCTCGGTTCCAATCGTATGATCCCAGGATTCGAGTCCGGCATCGAGGGCATGCAGCCGGGCGAGGTGCGCGAGCTGGCGCTGCGCTTCCCGGACGAGTACCACGCCGAGGAGCTCAAGGGTGCCGACGTGGTGTTCGAGGTGCGGCTGAACAGCGTCGCGGAGAAGCGGCTGCCGGAACTGGACGACGCGTTCTTCGCACGCTTCGGGGTGGCCGGGCAGGGCCTCGAGGGCTTCCGCGCCGAGGTGCGCTCGAACATGGAGCGCGAGTTGCGCCAGGCGCTGCGCTCGAAGCTGAAGGCCCGGGTACTGAACGCGCTGCACGAGCGCACCGAGGTCGAGGTGCCGCAGGCGCTGGTGCAGGAGGAGATCGGCTCGCTGCGCCGGCAGATGTTGCGCCAGTTCGGTGGCGACGCGGCGCGTTTCGACCCCGCGATGCTGCCAAACGAGATGTTCAGCGCGCAGGCAGGCAAGCGCGTGGCGCTGGGCCTGCTGCTCGGGGAAGTGATCCGGCGCGAGAACCTGAAGGCGGACGCCGCGCGTGTGCGGGAGATGGTGGAGGACATGGCCTCCACCTACGAAGAGCCCGAGGAAGTGGTCAGCTGGTACTATGGGAACCGGGAGCAGCTGGCGTCGGTCGAAGCGGTAGTGCTGGAAGACCAGGCGATCGATACGGTGCTCGCGCGTGCCCAACTGACCGATGTGCCGTGCAGCTACGAGGACGCACTGCGCGCCGACCCGCCGAAGCAGGAGACGCAATAGCATGAACGAGCACGGACAGCAGCGCAGCAGCGGTACGGTCACCGGCCTCGGTCTGGTGCCGATCGTGGTCGAGCAGACCGCGCGCGGAGAGCGTTCGTACGACATCTACTCGCGGCTGCTGAAGGAGCGGGTGATCTTCATCGTCGGTCCGGTCGAGGACCACATGGCGAACCTGGTGGTCGCGCAGATGCTGTTCCTGGAGTCGGAAAACCCCGACAAGGACATCCACCTCTACATCAATTCGCCGGGTGGCTCCGTCACGGCCGGGTTGTCCATCTACGACACCATGCAGTTCATCAAGCCCGACGTCAGCACGATGTGCATCGGCCAGGCCGCGAGCATGGGGGCCTTCCTGCTCGCCGGTGGTACGCGCGGCAAGCGTTTTGCGCTGCCGAACTCGCGCATCATGATCCATCAGCCGAGCGGTGGGGCGCACGGGCAGGCGTCGGACATCGACATCCATGCACGCGAGATCCTGATCATCCGCGAGCGACTGAATGCGTTGCTGGCGCAGCACACCGGGCAGTCGATCGAGACCGTCGCGCGCGACACCGAGCGCGACAACTTCATGAATCCGCAGAAGGCGAAGGACTACGGGATCATCGACGAGGTGCTGGTGGCGCGGCCGGGGAAGTGAGTACCAATCCGGGATCGTCCTGCTAGACTCAGGACTCGGGCCGTACAAGGGTCCAGGGCGGGGCGCCGATCGGCGCCATCGACGGAATTCGAATCGGGCGGACGGGCAATGACGAAGGAAAGCGGCGGGGACAAGAGCAAACTGCTGTACTGCTCTTTTTGTGGCAAGAGCCAGCACGAGGTCCGCAAGCTGATCGCCGGCCCCTCGGTGTTCATCTGCGACGAGTGCGTGGATCTGTGCAACGACATCATCCGCGAGGAGGTGCAGGAGACCGCGGGCGATTCCGCACGCAGCAAGCTGCCGAAGCCGCGCGAGATCCGCCAGATCCTCGACGAGTACGTGATCGGGCAGCAGCACGCGAAGAAGGTGCTGGCAGTGGCGGTGTACAACCACTACAAGCGCCTGCGCGAAGGCGACCGCCAGCGCGACGAGGTCGAACTCGGCAAGAGCAACATCCTGCTCGTCGGTCCCACCGGCAGCGGCAAGACGCTGCTCGCCGAGACGCTGGCGCGGCTGCTCGACGTGCCGTTCACGATCGCCGACGCCACCACGCTGACCGAGGCGGGGTACGTGGGAGAGGACGTCGAGAACATCATCCAGAAGCTGCTGCAGAAAGCCGAGTACGACGTCGAGAAGGCCCAGATGGGCATCGTCTACATCGACGAGATCGACAAGATCTCGCGCAAGTCCGAGAACCCGAGCATCACGCGCGACGTCTCGGGCGAGGGCGTGCAGCAGGCACTGCTGAAGCTGATCGAGGGCACGGTGGCCTCGGTGCCGCCCCAGGGCGGGCGCAAGCACCCGCAGCAGGAATTCCTGCAGGTCGATACCTCGAACATACTGTTCATCTGTGGCGGCGCCTTCGCCGGGCTCGAGAAGATCATCCGCGATCGTTCGGAGAAGAGCGGCATCGGATTCTCGGCGGAGGTCAAGGGCAAGGACGAGGCGAAGAACGTCAGCCAGCTGCTGCGCGAGCTCGAACCGGAGGACCTGATCCGCTACGGACTGATCCCGGAGTTCGTGGGGCGCCTGCCCGTGATCGCCACGCTGGAAGAACTCGATGGCGAGGCGCTCATCCAGATTCTCACCGAGCCGAAGAACTCGCTGACCCGGCAGTTCCGCAAGCTGTTCGACATGGAAGGCGTGGAACTCGACTTCCGCGAGGACGGGCTGCGCGCGATCGCCGAGCGTGCGCTGGCACGCAAGACCGGCGCGCGTGGGCTGCGGTCCATCCTCGAGTCGGTGCTGCTCGACACGATGTACGACATTCCGTCCGAGCGCGACGTGAGCAAGGTCGTGATCGACGAGTCCGTGATCCGGGGCGAGTCCACACCGCTGAAGGTTTACCAGAACGTGCAGCCGAAGGCGGCGCCAGGGGAGTGATGCTCCCCGGCCGCGCGCAGCGCGCCTAGCCGCCGAACCCGGCCCGGGCAGGGCAAGGAGTAGTCCAATGAAACCCCTCACTGGTGGGCGGCTCGTGCTGCCGCTGTTGCCGCTGCGTGACGTGGTGGTGTTCCCGCACATGGTCTTGCCGCTGTTCGTGGGCCGCGAGAAGTCGATCGCCGCGCTGGAAGCGGCGATGGAAACCGGCAAGCGGATCCTGCTGGTCGCCCAGCGCAGCGCGGCGGAGGACGATCCGGGGCAGGAGGAGATCTACGGCGTTGGCACCGTCGCCACCGTGCTGCAACTGCTGCGGCTTCCCGACGGAACCGTGAAGGTGCTGGTCGAAGGCGGCGTGCGGGCGACGATCACGGCAGTGGAGGAACGCGACGGCTACCTCGAGGCCGGCGTGCAGCCGGCGCGCACCCGCACGGTGCCGGTCGACGAGGCCGAGGCGCTGGTGCGCACCTGCATGCGCAGCTTCGAGCAGTACGTGAACCTCGGCAAGAAGGTGCCGGCCGAGGTGCTCGGCGCGCTCGGCGGGATCGACGAGCCGGGACGTCTCGCGGACACGATCGCCGCGCACATGGTGCTCGACATCGCGCAGAAGCAGCAGATCCTCGAGATCGGCTCCACCGTCGAGCGGATCGAGCACCTGATCGGGCTGATGGAGGGCGAGATCGACCTGTTCCAGGTCGAGAAGCGCATCCGCGGTCGCGTGAAGAAGCAGATGGAGAAGAGCCAGCGCGAGTACTACCTCAACGAACAGATGAAGGCGATCCAGAAGGAGCTCGGCGAGCTCGAGGATTCGCCGAACGAGGTCGAGAACATCGAGCGCAGGATCCGCGCCGCCGGCATGAGCGCCGACGCGCAGGCCAAGGCGTTGGCCGAGCTGAACAAGCTGAAGATGATGTCGCCGATGTCGGCCGAGGCCTCGGTGGTGCGCAGCTACCTCGACTGGATGGTCAACGTGCCGTGGAAGAAGCGCAGCAAGGTGCGCAACGACCTCGGGCGCGCCGAGCAGATCCTCGAGAAGGACCACTACGGGCTCGAGGAGGTCAAGGAGCGCATCCTCGAGTACCTCGCGGTGCAGAAGCGCATCGGCAAGGTGAAGGGACCGGTGCTGTGTTTCGTGGGGCCTCCCGGGGTGGGCAAGACCTCGCTCGGCGAGAGCATCGCGCGGGCGACCAATCGCCGCTTCGTGCGCATGGCGCTCGGTGGTGTGCGCGACGAGGCCGAGATCCGCGGCCATCGCCGGACCTACATCGGTTCGCTGCCGGGCAAGATCCTGCAGAAGCTCGCGAAGGCCGGCGTGCGCAACCCGCTGTTCCTGCTCGACGAGGTCGACAAGATGGGCATGGACCATCGCGGCGACCCGGCGTCGGCGCT
>CAUJIL010000308.1 GCA_963204845.1 Pseudomonadota bacterium
CGGCGCGCACCAGCGTGGCCTGCCGTGCGCTGTCGTGCGGGTCCCCGGCGAGCGCCGCACGGGCCGCGTTCACCTCCTCGCGCGCCTGCTCCTCGGAGACATGCCGCGCGCTGCCGAAGATCACGATCGTCGAATCGACGCCGTGCTCCTGCTGGACCAGGTCCGGTTTCAGCAGTTCGAGCTGCAGCCGCACGGGACGCAGGTCCTCGCGCAGCAGGAAGTCGGTGTCGGCGAACGCGAGGCGGTACGCGCCGTCGCGATAGCGGCCGGCGCGCACCGCGTCCTCGCGGGCGCTGGGAAAGAACTTCTCGCGCAGATCGCGCTTCTTGCGGGCCATGAGGGACTCCCTGGTAGTTGCTCAGCGCGCGTTGCCATTCTCGGCGCCGTGCATCCAGCGCACCAGCGTGCCCGACAACAGCCACAGCAGCGCTGCGAACAGCAGCAGCGCTGCCGTGAGTCCGCCGAATATCGCGAGTTCGCCCAGCGACTCGGCGAACGAGCCGATGATTCCCGCGAGCCAGTTCGCGAAGAAATTGATCAGGAACCAGACGCCCATCATCAGCGAGGCGAGCCTGAGCGGCGCGAGCCTGGTGATCATCGACAGCCCGACCGGCGAGATGCACAACTCGCCCATCGTGTGGAACAGGTAGGCGATCACCAGCCACCACATGCTGGCCTTGCCGGTGGCGTCCTGCTCGAACACGGCGCCGATCATCGCGGCGAAGCCGATCGCGGTCAGCACCAGGCCGAAAGTCATCTTCAGCGGCGTGGGCGGGTTGCGGCCCGCACGCCCCAGGCGCAGCCACAGCATGGAAAACAGCGGTGCGAGCGCGACGATGAACAGCGGGTTCAGCGACTGGAACCACCCGGTCGGCACCTCGAAACCGCCGAGCATGCGGTCGGTGCGTTTCTCGGCGTAGAGGTTCATCAGGCCGCCGGCCTGTTCGAACGCGGCCCAGAACAGCACGATGAACACGAACAGCATGAAGATCACGCGCAGGCGGTCGAGTTCCACCGCGGTGAGCGGCGCCCTGACGCCTCCGGCATTCGCCAGCGAGCGGTGCGCCGCCGGCACCGTGCCGACGTCGCCGAGCAGGCGTTGTGCGAGCGCGAGCTGGATCAGCACCGAGAGCACCATGCCGCAGCCGGCGGCGAAGTAGCCGTAGCGCCACCCGAGCGCGGGATCCTCGCCCAGCGTGGAGCACACCAGCGGCGCGAAGAACGCCCCGACGTTGATGCCCATGTAGAAGATCGTGAACGCACCGTCGAGGCGGGCGTCGTCTTTCGGGTAGAGGTCGCCGACCATCGTCGAGATGTTCGGCTTGAAGAAGCCGTTGCCGATCACCAGCAACACCAGCCCGGCGTAGAACAGCAGCGCGTTGCCCGGTATCGCCGCGGCGAGCGTGAACTGTCCGGCCGCCATCACGAGGCCGCCGATCAGCACCGAGCGGCGCTGACCGAGGTAGTTGTCGGCGAGCCAGCCGCCGATCAGCGGCGTGAAGTAGACGAAGCCGGTGAACAGCCCGTAGAGCCGCAGTGCCTCGGCGTCGCTCCAGCCGAAACCGGGGTTCGCCGCCTCGGTGCCGGCCACCAGCGACAGCACCAGCAGCGCGCGCATGCCGTAGTAGCTGAAGCGCTCCCACATCTCGGTGGCGAACAGCAGGAACAAGCCGCGGGGGTGGCCGAGCACCGTGCCGGGCTGGGCTGCGTGTGTCATCTGGAGTTCCCTTCCCGTGTCGTTGTCGTGCGGGCCGCCGCGGACGGTGGCGAACGCATCATACACGCGGCGCGCCGGGCTGCGACACGTCGCGACGGGAGGGGAAAAATGGTGCCCAGGAGAGGACTTGAACCTCCACTACCTTTCGATAACTAGCACCTGAAGCTAGCGCGTCTACCAGTTCCGCCACCTGGGCAGGGGGGCTTGCGGGCAGGTCTCCCGCGAACAGGCCGCGCACTCTACTGATGGCCGCCAGCGGTGTCAATCCCTGCGTATAATGCCGCACCGAACCCGTCGGGCCGCAGTGGCCCGCACCCCTGGAGACATCATCGTGCCGAGCAAGCGAAAGACGGACCATGCACCCGAGCGTGACCCGCGTCACGCCGACGAGGCGGCCCGTTACGACAACCCGATCGCGAGCCGCGAGTTCATCCTCGCCACACTCGATCGCGCCGGCGTGCCGCTTACGCTGGACGAACTTGCCGCGCGGCTCGACCTCGAGGCCGAGGAGCCGCGTGAGGCCCTGCGCCGGCGCCTGCGCGCCATGGAGCGCGACGGCCAGCTGATGTGCAACCGCCGTGGCGCCTGGGGTGCGGTTGCGCGGATGGACCTGGTGCGCGGCACCGTGCAGGCGAGCCGCGAGGGCTATGGCTTCCTCATTCCGGCCGAAGGCGGCGAGGACCTGTACCTGCACGGCCGCCAGATGCGGCGCGTGTTCCACGGTGACGAGGTGCTCGCGCGCGTCAGCGGGCTGGATCATCGCGGACGCCCGGAAGCCACGATCGTCGAGGTGTTGAAGCGCAACACCGAGCTGATGGTCGGGCGCATCCGGCGCCAGCACGGCGTGAACTACGTGGTCGCCGAGAACCCGCGTATCCAGCACGAGGTGCTGGTGCGCGATGCCGATTGCGCCGACGCGCGCGAAGGCCAGTACGTCACCGTGCGCATTCTCACGCCGCCCGCCGCCGACGCACCGCCCACCGGCGCGGTCGTCGAGGTGCTCGGCGAACACATGGCGCCCGGCATGGAGATCGAAGTGTCGCTGCGCATGCACGACATTCCGTTCGAATGGCCCGACGAGGTGCGCGCCGAGGCTGCGTGCTTCGCTCCCGAGCCGCGCCGCGCCGACAAGGCGCGCCGCCTCGACCTGCGCGAACTGCCGTTCGTGACCATCGATGGCGAGGACGCCAAGGACTTCGACGACGCGGTGTACTGCGAGAAGCGGCGCGGCGGCGGCTGGCGGCTGTGGGTAGCGATTGCCGACGTCTCGCACTACGTGACGCCGGCCACGCCGCTCGATGTCGAGGCGCGCCGACGCGGCACCTCGGTGTATTTCCCCGGCCGCGTGGTGCCGATGCTGCCGGAGGAGTTGTCGAACGGGCTCTGCTCGCTGAAACCCGAGGTCGACCGGCTCGCACTGGTGTGCGAGATGGAAATCGGCCGCGACGGCGCGCTGGGGCGTTTCTGGTTCGCCGAGGCGGTGATCCGCTCGGCGGCGCGGCTCACGTACACGCGCGTCGCGGTGACCTTGAATGGCGAGGACGCCGGCATCGCGCCCGCGCTCGAGCCGCGGCTGCGCGAACTGCACGCGCTGTACCGGGCGCTGCGCGCGGCGCGCGACGAGCGTGGCGCGATCGATTTCGAGACCACCGAGACGCGCATCGTGTTCGGCCCCGATCGCAAGATCGAGGAAGTGGTGCCGGTCGAGCGCAACGACGCGCACAAGCTGATCGAGGAGTGCATGCTGGCGGCCAACGTCGCGACTGCACGCTTCCTGCAGAAGCACCGCCTGCCGGCGCTGTACCGCGTGCACGAGGGGCCCTCGGGCGAGAAGCTTGCCTCGCTGCGCCGTTTTCTCGGCGAGCTGGGCCTGTCGCTGCGCGGTGGCGACAAGCCCCAGCCCGGTGATTACCAGGACCTGATCGCCTCGGTGCAGCAGCGCCCCGATCGCCATGTCATCGAGACGGTGATGCTGCGCTCGCTGAGCCAGGCACGCTACCAGCCGGAGAATCTCGGCCATTTCGGCCTCAATTACCCGGCCTACGCGCATTTCACCTCACCGATCCGCCGCTATCCCGACCTGCTGGTGCACCGCGCCGTGCGTTCGGTGATCCGCTCGGAAGCCGACAGCACGCAGGTGCGACGCGTCGAGGACGCGAAACCGCTCGCGCCGCGCAAGGCCTACCCGTACGACCTTGGCGCGATGAGCGAGCTCGGCGAGCAGTGCTCGCTGGCCGAGCGCCGGGCCGACGAGGCCGTGCGCGATGTGATGAGCTGGCTGAAGTGCGAGTACCTCGAGGATCGCGTCGGCGAGGTCTTCGATGGCGTCGTCAGTGGCGTCACCGGCTTCGGGCTGTTCGTCGAGATCCAGGAGATCTACGCCGATGGCCTGGTGCATGTTTCGAGCCTGCAGAACGACTACTACCACTTCGATGCCTCGGGCCACCGCCTGATCGGCGACCGCACGCGCCGTGTCTATCGCCTAGGCGACCGCATCCGGGTGCGCATCGCGCGCGTCGACCTGGACGAACGCAAGATCGACCTGCTGATCGATGACGACGCGGGTGCCGGCGGGGGGCGGCAGCGCGGTGCGGGCGGCGCCGGCGGTGCGCGCGTCGCGGGAGCCAAGGGTGGTGCGCGCGGCGCGGGAAGCACGGGAGGTGCACGCGGAGCAGCAGACAAGGGCGGTGCCGGTGGCAAGGGCGGGCGCGCGTCGCGCCGGCGGCGGCGCTGAGGGCACCGACGTGAAGGAGCGCGAACGCATCCACGGCATCCACGCCATCGGCGCGCTGCTGCGGCGCAGCCCCGAGCGCGTCGAGTCGCTCGCGGTGCTGCGCGGGCGACGCGACCGGCGGCTCGACGAACTGCTGCAGGCCGCGCGCGCTCATGGCATCGCGGTGCGCGAGTGCGCCCGCGAGGAACTCGACCGGCTGGCGCCGGGCGTGCACCAGGGCGCGGTGGCCGAGGTGCGCGCGGCGCTGCCGCTCGGCGAGGAGGCCCTGTTCGACGCGCTGCTGCCGGGGCTGACCGAACCGCCGCTGCTGCTGGTGCTGGACGGGGTCACCGACCCGCACAACCTCGGGGCCTGCCTGCGCTCGGCCGACGCCTTCGGTGCGCACGCGGTGATCGTGCCGCGCGACAACGCGGCGCCGCTGAACGCCACCGCGCGCAAGGCGGCCTCGGGCGCCGCGGACATGGTGCCGCTGGTGGTCGTTACCAACCTTGCACGCACGCTGCGCGCGCTGCAGCAGGCGGGCGTGTGGATCGTCGGCGCCGCCGGCGAAGCCGCCCAAGCGCTGTCCGCGGTCGATCTGCGCGCGGCGGTGGCGCTGGTGATGGGCGCCGAGGGCGGCGGCATGCGCCGCCTGACGCGCGAGCACTGCGACCACCTGGCGGCGATCCCGATGTGCGGGGAAGTGAGCAGCCTTAACGTGTCGGTCGCCACCGGCGTCTTCCTCTACGAAGCCCGCCGCCAGCGCGTCATGTAGGTCCGGGCTGCGCCCGGACATTGTTTGTTCGGCCACAGGCCGAACCTGCGCGGGCAAATTGCACATTGCGCCGGCGCGGGCACTTCTCTAGAATCCGCCCTCCCTTGCGCCAGCCGCGGGGAACCTCCTTGCCTCACCGCCAGTCGCGGGAGGCTGTTCAATCCGTGGGGAGTGACGATGCGACACTACGAAATCGTGTTCCTGGTCCATCCGGACCAGAGCGAACAGGTGCCTGGAATGATCGAAAGATACACCCAGGCCGTTGCCCGTGACGGTGGCAAGGTCCACCGCCTGGAAGACTGGGGGCGGCGCCAGCTGGCCCACCTGATCGACAAGGTTCACAAGGCACACTACGTGCTGATGAACGTCGAAGCCTCGAACGCCGTGATGCAGGAACTGGAAACCACGTTCCGCTACAACGACGCGATCCTGCGCCACCTGATCATCCGTCGTGACGAGGCGATCACTGCCGAGTCGCCGATCATGCGCGTCGAGCGCGAGGGCCGCGACCGCCGTGGCCGTGACGACGGTGAGCGCCGCCGCCCGCGCCCCGAGCGCGAGGAAGAACCGGCCGAGGAAGAGTCCGAGTCCGCCTGACGCGGACCCGCACCGGCATTCAGGAATCTGTCGAATCGAGGAGTCTGGACGATGGCCCGTTATTTCCGTCGCCGCAAGTTTTGCCGTTTCACCGCCGAGGGCGTGAAAGAGATCGATTACAAGGATCTCGACGTCCTGCGCGAATACATCAACGAGACCGGCACCATCGTGCCGAGCCGCATCACGGGAACGAAGGCGCACTACCAGCGCCAGCTGTCGGTCGCGATCAAGCGCGCCCGTTTCCTGGCGCTGCTGCCGTACACGGACCAGCACCGCTGATCCGCTCCGCCCCGCGCGAGCGGGACGGGGAGAGCCGCTGATGCGTGGCCTGGCCGAATACGTGATGCGCGGGCGCCGCGAGGCGCTGCTGGTCTCGGTGGTTGCCACCGTGGTGCCCATGTTCTTCTGGCTGGGTGCGGCAGTGGTCGGCCTGGTCACGCTGCGCAAGGGGCTGCGCGAAGGTGCGCTCGTGATGTTGTGGGCGCTGCTGCCGGCAGCAGCCGCCGCGTGGTTCGGCGAAATCATGCCGGCGGCCACGCTGCTCGGGGTCATGCTGGCGGCGTGGGTGCTGAGGGTCACGGTGTCGTGGCCGTGGGCGCTGTGCAGCGCGGCCGCATCCGGCCTGTTGCTCGGCGGCGGCCTGATCACGGTCGGTCGCGGCTACCTCGCCAACGTCGAGCAGCTGTTCGCCGAACTGATGAAGGGCATTGCCGAGCAGGCGACGGTCGATGCGCCGGTGCACGCGATGCTGAAGGCGCCCGCGGCGGGTGATATCGCGGGCATGTTCGGGCTGATACTCGCGGTGACGCTGGTGCTTGCGCTGATCGTCGCGCGCTGGTGGCAGGCGATGCTGTACAACGCGGGGGGCTTCCGCACGGAGTTCCACGCGCTGCGGCTCGACCGTCGCCAGGTGCTGGGCCTGTTGCTGCTGGCTTTCGGCTTCGCGGCGCTCGGCGAGGGCTTCCGGCTCTGGGTGTGGGTGCCGTTGGTGCCGCTGGCATTCGCCGGCATCGGACTGGTGCACGCGCTGGTCGCGGCACGCGGTCTGGGTGCGTGGCTGGGGTTTTTCTACGCGGCGCTGCTGCTGTTTGCGCCGCTGAAGCAGTTCCTCGTGGTGCTCGCCGCGGTGGACAGCTGGATCGATATCCGCGGCTGGGCGGCCCGCAAGCCGGGCGCCTGAGGCCGCGTAACACGGGAATCTGACGAGGACGATTGCAATGGACGTCATTCTGCTCGAAAAGGTCGGTCGCCTGGGCAATCTCGGCGACAAGGTCAAGGTCAAGGGCGGTTTCGGCCGTAACTTCCTGATCCCCTACGGCAAGGCGGTTTCCGCGACGGCGGAGAACGTCGCGCGCTTCGAGGCGCGCCGCGCCGAGCTCGAAAAGACCGCTGCCGAGCGCCGTTCCGGCGCCGAGGCGCGCGCCGTGAAGCTCGAGGGCTTCACGCTCACGATCAAGGCCAACTGCGGCGACGAAGGCCGGCTGTTCGGCTCGGTCGGCGCGCGTGACATCGCCGAGGCGATCAGCGCCGCCGGCGTCGAGGTGGCCAAGAGCGAGGTTCGCCTGCCGAGCGGCCCGCTGCGCAGCACCGGCGACTACGACATCGACGTGCAGCTGCACGCGGAAGTCACGCAGACCGTCAAGCTCAGCATCGTTCCGCTCTGAGGCGATGCCCGCGATGGCTGTCGGCCGGGCGCGGTTGACAGCCATTTTCGCGCGATGGGAATATCGCGGCCCCCCACACGCGGACGCGCGCGATGGCTGACTCACCGTTTCCGCAGACGAGGCAGGCCGGGCCGGCGCTGGACGTCGCCAGCCTGAAGATCCCTCCCCATTCGATCGAAGCCGAGCAGTCGCTGCTCGGCGGCCTGATGCTGGACAACCAGGCGTGGGACCGGGTCATGGAGCTGGTCGTCGCCGAGGACTTCTACCGCCACGAGCACCGGCTGGTCTTCGAGGCGATGAGCGCGCTGTCGGCGGCGGCGCAACCCTTCGACGTGATCACGCTGTCCGAGCACCTGAACGCGCTCGGCGAACTCGACACCGTGGGTGGGCTCGCGTACCTGGGCGAACTCGCCGCCAATACGCCGAGCGCGGCCAACGTCGCCGCCTACGCGCTGATCGTGCGCGAGCGCTCGACGATGCGCCAGCTGATAGCCGCCGCCGGCGACATCGCGAGCCGCAACTTCAATCCCGAGGGATGCAGCGGCGAGGAATTGCTCGAGGAGGCCGAGCGCCGCATCGCCGCCATCAGCGAGAACCGCGTCAAGCGCGGCGGGCCGCGCTTCGTCACCGAGTTGCTGCGCACCACGGTCAACCGCATCGACGAGCTCGCGCAGAGCAACAGCACGCTGACCGGTCTAAGCACCGGCTACCTCGACCTCGACGACCGCACCGCCGGGCTGCAGCGCTCGGACCTGATCATCGTCGCCGGGCGCCCGTCGATGGGCAAGACCGCGTTCGCGATGAACCTCGTCGAACACGCGGTGCTGAAGCAGGAGCAGCCGGTGCTGGTGTTCTCGATGGAAATGCCCGCCGAGTCGTTGATCGTGCGGATGCTGTCCTCGATGGGGCGCATCGACCAGCAACGCCTGCGCAACGGCCAGCTCACGCAGGAGGACTGGCCGAAGCTCGGCGCGGCGGTCACGGCGCTGAAGGACCGGCCGCTCTATATCGACGACACGCCGGCGTTGTCACCGGCCGAGTTGCGCGCGCGCGCCCGACGCCTGCGCCGCGAGCAGGGCGACATCGCGATGATCATGGTCGACTACCTGCAGCTGATGCAGGTCCCGGGTTCCAAGGAAGGCCGTGTCAACGAGGTGTCCGAGATTTCGCGCACGCTGAAGGCGATCGCAAAGGAGTTCAGCTGTCCGCTGGTCGCGCTGTCGCAGCTGAACCGCTCGCTGGAGCAGCGGCCGAACAAGCGTCCGGTGATGTCGGACCTGCGCGAGTCGGGCTCGATCGAGCAGGACGCCGACGTGATCGCGTTCATCTACCGCGACGAGGTCTACCACGAGGAGTCCCCCGACAAGGGCGTGGCCGAGATCATCATCGGCAAGCAGCGTAACGGCCCGATCGGCACCGTGCGCCTGGCGTTCCGGCGCGAGTTCACCCGCTTCGAGAACCTCGCCGACGCCTCCTACGATTACCCGTAGGTCGGGGCTGCGCCCGGACAATCGTTCGGCCGCAGGTCCGGGCTGCGCCGGGACAATCGTTCGGCCGCAGGTCCGGGCTGTGCCCGGACAATCGTTCGGCCGTAGGTCCGGGCTGCGCCGGGGACAATCGTTCGGCCGTAGGCCGAACCTAGTGCGCCTGCGAGCGCACCAAATCAGCGACGGGAAAGTCGTCGTCGGCGTTTGATCTG
>CAUJIL010000309.1 GCA_963204845.1 Pseudomonadota bacterium
GCTGCGCCGCAGGTCGATGCCGGCCACCCGCAGGTTCTGCGAACGCACCGCGAGCGGTTTGGGCAGCAGACGGCGCCCGTAGACGATCTGCCGGATCTCGAACGGCCAACCCAGCAACTCGCCGAGTGCGAGCACCTGTGAGTTGTCGCCGGCGCGCGCGCCGAACAGCAGCCACACGCGCGGCGGTGCGCGCTTGGTCGCAGGCTGTTCGTCGTCGTGTCGCGGCATATCGTGCAGCGTCCCTGGTCCACCGGCGCCACAGGTTAGGGCACACGCCGACGGCAAGGAAATCAATGCGCAAGATTCACGCCGGCGCCGTGCGCCGCCGGTGGCGCGGTTGCATTGGCCGGAACCCGTCGTTATGTTGGCCGGCGATGAACCCTCCCGCTCCCCACGCCCCCGCACCGTGGCGCAAGCGGCTCGTCTGGCGCAGCCAGGCGCTGCTGCTCGGCGCCTGCTGGCACGTGGCGGGACTGCTGCCGCGCCGTGCGGCGTCGGCGGCGGGCGCCGCGGCGTTCGCGCTGCTCGGCCCGCTGACCGCCCGCCATGCCTTCGTGCGGCGCAACCTGGCACAGGTGCTCGGCGCCGGCGATCCGGCGCGGATCGATCGCGTCGCGCGCGGCGTGTGGGGCAACTTCGGCGCCGTGCTCGCCGAGTACCCGCATCTGGAGCGCTATGTCAGCGGCACGGCGGGCACCGATTTCGAGATCCGCATCGATCCGCACGCCGAAGCGATCGTGCGTGGCCACCGGCCGGCCGTCTACGTGGCGGCGCATCTGGCGAACTGGGAGCTGGCGACCGCCGCCATCGCGCGTCTCGGCATCCCGTTCAGCGCGATCTACGCGCCGCAAGGCAACCCCTTCGTCGATGCGCGGCTGCAGGCCCGCCGTGCCGCGCTGCGCGCGCGCTTCATCGGCAAGCGCAACGCGCTGCGCCAGCTGGTCACGGAACTGCGCGGCGGGCGCTCGGTCGGACTGCTGCCGGACCAGCGCTCGGATTCCGGCGAGATGCTGCCGTTCTTCGGCGCCCCGGCGGCGACTGCGATCAGTCCGGCGTGGCTCGCGCTGCAGGGCGGCGTCCCGCTGGTGCCGGTCCAGGTGGAGCGCCTCGGGCATGCGCGCTACCGCACCACCTTCCACGCACCGCTCGCGCCACCGGCTGCCGGCAGCGACCGCGCGCAGGTGCTCGCGCTGTCCGAACGCCTGAACGCGCTGTTCGAGTCGTGGATACGCGCGCACCCCGAACAGTGGCTGTGCCTGCGCCGGCGCTGGCCGCGCCAGGCGAGCACGCAACCCGTGGAGACGCCCCGATGCGACTGATCGGCGACATCCTGCGCCGCTATCCCTGGCAGTCGGTGGCGATGCTGGTCGCGCTGCTCGCCGCCGGCGCCGCCGAGGGCCTCAGCCTCGGCAGCCTGCTGCCGATGCTGAGTATCGCCGCCGGCGCGGGCGCCGAGGCGCCACTGCCGGCGCGCGAGGCGATGGGCTTCGTCGGCGACTGGCTGCAACACGTGGGCTGGCAGCCCACGCTGGGGCTGTTGCTGGTGCTGATCGTCGCCGGCATCACGATCAAGGGCGTGTTGATGCTGGCCGCGCAATCCATGGTCGGCAACACCGCCGCGCGCTTCGCCGCGGAATTGCGCCTCGCGATGCTGCGCGCGCTGCTCGCGAGCCGCCTCGACCACTTCCTGCACCAGCCGCTGGGGCGCCTCGCCACCGCGCTGACCTCAGAGGTGCAGAGCACCTCGGGCGCGTTCGTGAACGCGATGAACGCGCTGGCCTTCCTGATCCAGGCGCTGATCTACGCCGCGGTCGCGCTGGCGATCTCGTGGCAGGCGACGCTGACCGGACTCGCGGCCGGCGTGCTCGTGATCGGGGCCACCAGCGCACTGGTGCGCATCGCGCGTCAGGCCGGGCGCACGCACAACGCGCGCCTGCGCGGCCTGGCTTCGCGCCTCACCGACGTGCTGCTGTCGGTGCGCCCGATGAAGGCGATGGCGCAGGAATCGCTGGCCGATACGCTGCTGGTGGCCGAGAACCGGCGCCTGCAGCACGCACAGCGCCGCCAGGTGCTCAGCGCCGCCGCGCTGACGGCAGCGCAGGAGGAACTGTTCGCGCTGGTGATCGCGCTCGGCATGTACCTCGCGATCGCCCGCCTCGGGATGCCGTTCACCACCGTGCTGGTGCTGGTGCTGACGCTGGGGCGCATGCTCGCGCAACTCGGCAAGGTGCAGAAGGAATACCAGAAGGTCGCCATCGCCGAGGGCGCGTACCTCGCGCTCGCCGCGACCATCGACGAGGCCCGCACCGCCGCCGAGCCGCCGCGCGGAACGCGCGAACCCACGCTGCTCGAGGGCATCGGGCTCGAAGGCGTGCACTTCGCCTGGGGCGAACGCGTGGTGTTCGCCGGCGTGAACCTCGGCATCCGGGCCGGATCCTTCACCACGCTGATGGGCCCCTCGGGCTGCGGCAAGTCGACGCTGCTCGACCTCGTGCTCGGTTTCCAGCAGCCGGCGGCGGGTCGCGTGACGATCGACGGCGTGACGCTCGAGGCGCTCGACGTGCACCGCTGGCGCTCGATGATCGGCTACGTGCCGCAGGAGACGCTGCTGCTGCACGACACGGTGCTCTACAACGTGACGCTCGGCGACCCGGCGCTGGGCGCGGCCGACGCCGAGCGCGCGCTGCGCCAGGCCGGCGTCTGGGACGTGGTGCGCTCGCTTCCCGGGGATCTGGAGCACGTGGTCGGCGAGCGCGGCGGCAAGCTCTCCGGCGGGCAACGCCAGCGCATCATGATCGCGCGCGCGCTGGTGCGCCGCCCGCGGCTGCTGGTGCTCGACGAGGCCACGAGCTCGCTCGACCAGGACAGCGAGCAAGCGATCTGCGACACGCTGGCCGCGCTGCGCGGGGAACTGACGATACTCGCGATCTCGCACCGCCCCGCGTTCGCGGCGATCTCCGACCGCGTGGTGCAGGTCGACCGGCTGGCGCGCGGCGAGCCCGGGGCCGTGAGCGACACCGGCGGCAATGGTTACGGAAATTCCGGTTCCACTCCGGCCTGAAACCGGCGTAGAGTAAGCCCATGGACATGTTGGCGACCGACACCGATTCGCTGACCGAGGCGCTGCTCGACGGCGCCGTGGCGGTGTGCGTGAAGGACGGCGACGGCCGCGTGCTGACGCAGGACCTGCGCTGCCGGCGCATCTGCGGCGATCGCATCGGACGCATCTGCACCGACGGCTGCATGGCGCTGTTCGCCGCCGACCACGACCGCCAGTGGCGCGACTGGGGCAGCAGCGTCTACGGCAACAGCACCATCCATGGCGCCCTGTACGACGTCACCATGATCTGCGGCCCGCACCGCATCACCACCTTCCTGCAACCGCTCGAGGACCGCTACCACGGCGCGCTGGCACACTACACACGTGCCGGGCTGACGCCACGCGAGGAGGAAGTGCTGGCGCTGATCCTGCGCGGGGAAACCAATACCGGCATCGGTGCGAGCCTGGGCATCTCGCGCGCCACGCTGCGCACGCACCTGAACCGCATCTACACCAAGCTGCGCCAGCGCGGCATGTCCACCGAGTTCCTGCCTGGCTACCGCACGCGCGACAAGCTGCTTGCGCGCCCGCCGGCCGCGGCGCAACCGGCTACGACGACGACGGCCTGATCCGCTCGTGCAGCGCGCGGTCGATCGCGCTCCAGCTCAGCGGCTCCAGCGAATCGAGCATGTTCTTCACGATCAACCCGAGTTCCGTATCGCCCTCGATGTCGAGGCGGCGATTGAAGAACAGCGTGTCCGGGTCTTCCTCGCGGCGCAGCAGCTTCAGGTACTCCGCAGTGTCGGCGCTGAACATCAGGTCGGGCTCGGCCGGACCGAACACCGGACGGAAACGCCCGCCCTCGTAGCGGAAGCGGAACCGCGCGCCGATGTCGCGCACGTGGATCACGAAGGTGCGCCCCTCGAGCGAGGACAGGTCCTCGGGCAACAGCCGCAGATAGCGTGCGAGGTTCAGCGCCAGCGCCGCCGGTATGCCGTGCGGCCACTGCGGCAGCCGTTCGATCAGCCGCGCCAGCGGCGCGGGAACCCCCGGATTCACTGCCATCGCACCGCCTCCGGCACGCTCTTCTCCATGCCCGGCCGGCCGAACCAGTAACCGTCGCAGGCGCCCACCGGCAGCAGTTCGTCGATGCCGGACGGCGTCTCGCCACGCAGCGCCGCCGCCCACGCGTCGATGATCGCGCGCATGTGCGTCGATTGCGGGCTGAGCCGCAGCACGTCGATGCCGGCCGCGCGCAGCGCCGGCACCTCGGCGAGCAGGTTGTAGCTCAGCGCCGACTGCGTCTGGATGCCGTTCAGCGCAAGGAACGGCACGCCTTCGCGCGTGCGCAGCGTGATGCCGTCGGGATCGTCGAGGCAGCGGAACTCGCAGCTGTCCTTGTTCAGGTTGTGATGGCGCGCGGTGAAGCAGCGCGCCGAGAACGCGAGCGGCATGCGCCCGAACACGAACATCTCGGTCCGCATCCCGGCCGGCCGTGCCGCCTGCATCTCGAGCACGATCTCGCGCGAGGCCTCCACGGCGGGCAGCCAGCGCGCCGCGCCCTGCCCGGCGAACCACTCCAGCGCGCCGGCGTTGTAGATGTTCAGGTGCGGCCCGGCGACGAAGGGCACGCCGGCGCGCGCGAGCAGGCGCACCGCGCCGAGGTCGTTCGCCTCGACCATGAACTCGCCGTTGCCGGTCATTTTGCGCAGGGCACGCAGGTCGGCCTCGGACTCGAGCAACGCCTGCGTCGACAGCACGACCTCCTTGCCGGCGGCGCGCAGGTCGCGCGCAAGCCCGATCCAGTCGTCGATGCGCAGCGCCGTGCGCCGCGAACACACCACCTCGCCGAGGTAGACGATGTCGAAGGCCGCGTCGGCGAGGTCCGCGTAGAACTGCAGCAACTGCTCCTTCGGCCAGTAGTACAGCACCGGTCCCAGCGAGAGTTTCATCGCGCGCTCATCTCCACGGCCGGTTGTACGCGCCGAGCGTCGCCTGGTGTCCCTCGGCCACCTTGTTCAGCTCGGCGCTCCACGCCGGGCGCACCGAGTAGCGCTGCCCGTCGGCGCCGCAGCTGTCGATCGCCGCGCGCAGCGTGCGCGTGACCTGCGCCACGTAGGCCGGGCTGCGCTGGCGCCCCTCGACCTTGATCGCGGCCACGCCGATGCGGAACAGCTCTGGCAGCACCGCCAGCACGTTCAGACTGGTGGGCTCCTCGAGCGCGTAGTAGGTCTCGTCGTTGACCTCGAAGCGCCCCTTGCAGAGCGTCGGGTAGCCGGCGTTCTCGTCGTCGCCGTAGCGATCGATCAGGATGCCGTTCAGCCGGCTCTCGAGTCCCTGCTCGCTCTTCTGCCAGCGCACCGCGCGCGCCGGGCTGCACACCCCGTGCGTGTTCGGCGACTCGCCGGTCGCATACGAGGACAGCAGACAACGCCCCTCGACCATCACGCACAG
>CAUJIL010000310.1 GCA_963204845.1 Pseudomonadota bacterium
GCGCAGCACGTACTCGCTGCGCACGCGGTCGGCGTTCGCGAAGTGCTCGCCGCAGTCAGGGTCGAACACGACCTGGACCACCCCCTCGCGATCACGCAGATCGACGAAGATCACGCCGCCGTGATCACGGCGGCGGTCCGCCCAACCGCACAGCGTGACCTCCTGGCCGGAGTGGGAAACGTCGAGATCGCCACAATAGTGCGTGCGCATGCGTGTGTTCCGCTGTGTTCGGGTGCCTGGGGTTTCAGTTGCCGCTCGTACTGCTCGCTGCCGCGGGTGCGCTCGACGAGGCGGTGGACGAAGCCGTGGGCGCGGCGGGCGACGCGGCCGGAGCCGACGCCTTGTCACCGCCGCCCGCCGACGCCTCGCCGGCAAGGTTCTTCTTGCCGCCGCTCTTGAAGTCCGTCTCGTACCAGCCGCCGCCCTTCAGCCGGAATCCGGCGGCGCTGATCTTGCGCCGCAGCTGCGACTCCCCGCACTGCGGGCACAGCGTCAGCGGCTCGTCCGCGAGCTTCTGCAGCTTCTCCAGTTCGTGATTGCAGCCATCGCAGCGGTATTCGTAGATGGGCATTCCAGAACCTCCGATGATGCCTGGTTCCACCGGCCGCGCGGGCGCGCGGCGGCTAAAAAGGCCGGCGATTATACTCCAGCCCCCGGGCAGGGATGATGCGAATTCATGCCGTTTCGCCGCGCGCCCACGCACCTTCGCCGCCACCGCGCGACCGCGGCACAACGGCTGGTCGCACGCGGGGCGCGCGCGCTGTTGCCGTGCCTGTACGAATGCATTATATATACGCGCGCTGTAGCGAGGAGTGCGCGAAAACCCGGCATTTACAGCATGAAAACAGGCTTCGTCCCCGGGAGCCCTGCACCGAACAACCTGCAAACACCAGAAGGAAACGACATGGCCGCAGACAAGAAAAAAGCCGCGAAGGCAGCGCCGAAGAAGGCTGCCGCGAAAAAAGCAGCCCCGAAAAAGGCTGCTCCGAAGCCCGCCGCGAAAGCTGCGGCGAAACCGACACCGGTCAAGGACCGCTGGAGCAAGACCCAGATCCTGAACGAGATTTCCGAACGCACGCAGGTCTCGCGCAAGCAGGCCACCGCGATGATCGAGGAACTCTCCGGGATCATCGGCCGTCACCTCGGCAAGGGTGGCCCGGGCGAATTCGTGCTGCCCGGCCTGTTCAAGATCAACACCCGCAAGAAGCCGGCGCAGAAGGCGCGCAAGGGCATCGACCCGTTCACCAAGCAGGAGCGGATGTTCGCCGCCAAGCCCGCTTCGGTGTCGGTGAAGGTGCGCCCGCTGAAGAAGCTGAAGGACATGGCGCACTGAAGCGACCGGCAACGGCGCAGCGACCGGAAACCCCGCGGGAAACCGCGGGGTTTTTTATGTCCGCGTAGGTTCGGCCTGTGGCCGAACATTTGTCCGGGCACAGCCCGGACCTACGGCCGAACGGCGCGTATCCGGGCACCTGTCCGGGCACAGCCCGGACCTACGGGCCAACCCCGAGCAGTTCGCGCAGCACCGCGCAACGCGCATCACGCTCGGCGTCGGCATACGGCACCACCGGCATCACCCCCCACACCGGACGCGGCCACGCGGGGTCACCGGTGAAGCGCACGATGTGGTGCACGTGCAGCTGCGGCACCACGTTGCCGAGCGCCGCGACGTTGAGCTTGTGCCCGCCGAAACGCGCCATCAACGCGCGCCCCAGCCGCGTCGATTCGCCCCAGAACCGTGCCAGGTCGGCCGGCGCCAGTTCGTGGATCTCGCGCAACCCGGGCCGGCGCGGCACCAGAATCACCCACGGGTAGTTCCGATCCCCCATCAGCAGCACGCGGCACAGCGGCAGGTCACCGACCACCGCGCAATCGGCCGCGAGCGCCGGATGCAGCTCGAAGCCTTCGTCGTCGCCCATCGTCATCGTGCCATCTCCATGGTCAGCTTCGGATGCGGACACACAGGCGCCGTCACGGGCGCGCAGCGCGCAGCAATGATCTCCGGCACCGCTCCCCTCGGCATGACTGCCTACTCCGCATGGCGCGTGGTCCGGTCGGCATCCCCGACCCGCGCCGGTCGCCGTGCATGCGTGGCGCCGTCCGATCCGCCTGTACGCTGATCGCCCGGAGCCGTAGAATCCGCGGCTCGCGTCCAACCTCCGGACTTCCGCGGAATACTAGCAGCATGCGCGCCAGCCAGCTCCTGATCGCCACCCTGAAGCAGACACCGGCCGACGCCGAGGTGGTCAGCCACCAGCTGATGCTGCGCGCCGGCCTGATCCGCCGGCTCGCCTCGGGGCTCTACACCTGGCTGCCGCTCGGACTGCGCGTGCTGCGCAAGGTCGAACGCATCGTGCGCGAGGAAATGGACCGCGCGGGCGCGCAGGAAGTGCTGATGCCGGTAGTGCAGCCCGCCGAACTGTGGCAGGAGTCGGGGCGCTGGGTGCAGTACGGCCCCGAGCTGCTGCGCATCGCCGACCGCCACGAGCGGCCGTTCTGCCTCGGACCCACGCACGAGGAAGTGATCACCGACCTCGCGCGCAACGAGCTGCGCAGCTACCGTCAGCTGCCGGTCAACTTCTACCAGATCCAGACCAAGTTCCGCGACGAGATCCGGCCGCGCTTCGGCGTGATGCGGGCGCGCGAGTTCGTGATGAAGGACGCCTACTCGTTCCACCTCGACGCCGAATCCCTCGACGAAACCTACCGCGCGATGCACCGCGCGTACTGCCGCATCTTCGACCGCATCGGCCTGCTGTACCGGCCGGTACTGGCCGACACCGGCAGCATCGGCGGCAGCGAGTCACACGAGTTCCACGTGCTGGCCGACGCGGGCGAGGACGCGATCGCGTGCAGCGACGCGAGCGACTATGCCGCCAACGTCGAGAAGGCCGAGGCGCTCGCGCCGGTGGCGAACCGCGCCGCGCCCGCCGGGCAACTGGCCGAGGTCGCGACGCCGGGACGGCACACGATCGCCGACGTCGCCGCTTTCCTCGGCGTCGCCCCTGCGTGCCTGGCGAAGACGCTGATCGTCGCCGGCACGCAGACGCCGCTGGTGGCGCTGGTGCTGCGCGGCGACCACCAGTTGAACGCGATCAAGGCGGAGGCGCACCCGCTGGTCGCCGCGCCGCTGCGCATGGCCGACGACGCGGAGATCGCGGCGGCGCTGGGCTGCCGCCCGGGTTCGCTGGGTCCGGTGCGGATCGGCATCCCGGTGCTCGCCGATCGCAGCGTGGCGGTGCTGGCGGACTTCGTCTGCGGCGCGAACCGCGACGGCTTCCACCTGCGCGGCGTGAACTGGGAGCGCGACTGCGGCTACGACGAGGTCTGCGACCTGCGCAACGTCGTCGACGGCGACCCCAGTCCGGACGGCCACGGCACGCTGGCGGTGCGCCGCGGCATCGAGGTGGGGCACATCTTCAAGCTGGGGCAGAAATACAGCGCCGCGCTCGGCGCACGCGTGCTCGACGAAACCGGCAACGAGCGTACGCTGACCATGGGCTGCTACGGCATCGGCGTCTCGCGCATCGTGGCGGCGGCGATCGAGCAGAACCACGACGCGGCCGGCATCGTCTGGCCGCAGGCGATCGCGCCGTTCACCGTGGCGCTGGTTCCGCTGAACGCGCAGAAATCGGCCGCGGTGCGCGAGACCGCCGAACGGCTGTACGCGGAACTCACGGCGGCGGGCATCGACGTGCTGCTCGACGACCGCGAGGAACGGCCGGGGGTCAAGTTCGCCGACATGGAACTGATCGGGATCCCGCACCAGGTGGTGATCGGCGAGCGCTCGCTCGCCACCGGCATGGTCGAGTACCGCCCGCGCGCCGGCGAGGGCCGCGCGGAAGTGCCGGCCGGGACGATCGCCGGGTTCCTGCGCGAGCGCATTGGCGCGGGATTCGTTTTTTTGTCGGGCTGAAGCCCGACCTGCGCGGAGGAAACGACGATGATCAAACTGATCCTGCTGGTGGCGATCACCTGGCTGCTGTGGCTGATCCGCGAGGAACTGGTGCAGATGGGCGAGCGCCAGCGCAACCTGAAGGCGATGCTCGAGCGACTGTCGGAACGCGTGGACCGGCTGGCCGCCGCGGCGCGCCCGTGCGATCCCCCGGAACCGAAGTGACTCAGCCGCTGCGCAGCCAGCGCGCCACGTCTTCGGCGAAGTAGGTCAGGATCATGTCGGCGCCGGCGCGCCGGAACGCCGTCATGGTTTCCATGACCAGCGCGCGCTCGTCCATCAGGCCGGCCGCGGCGGCGGCCTTGATCATCGCGTACTCGCCGCTCACCTGGTAGACCGCGAGCGGTCGCGTGCAGCGCGCGCGGATCATTGCGAGCACGTCGAGGTACGCGATCCCTGGCTTGACCATCAGGATGTCGGCGCCCTCCTCCTCGTCACGCACCGACTCGGCGAGCGCCTCGCGGCCGTTGCCCGCATCGAGCTGGTAGCCGGCGCGGTTGCCCTTGAAGCTGCTGTCGACGGCGTCGCGGAACGGTCCGTAGAACGCCGAGGCGAACTTCGTCGAGTACGACATCACCGGCAGGTGGGAGAATCCCGCGCCGTCGAGCCCGGCGCGGATCGCCGCGATCATGCCGTCCATCATCCCGGACGGCGCGATCATGTCGACGCCCGCATGCGCCGCCGTCAGCACCTGCTGCACCAGGTTGGCGAGCGTGGGATCGTTGGCGACCTGGTCGCCCTCGAGCACGCCGCAGTGCCCGTGATCGGTGTATTCGCAGAAGCAGTTGTCGCTGATCACCAGCATGTCCGGCGCCGCTTCCTTCGCGCGCCGGATCATCCGCGCGAGCAGGCCGTCGGGGTTCCAGGTGTCGCTGCCGCAGGCGTCCTTGTGGTGCGAGACGCCGAACAGCATCACCGCGCCGATGCCCAGATCGCGCGCCCGCGCCACCACCTCGCCGAGCCCGGCTTCGGTATGGCGTACCACGCCCGGCATGCTCGGGATCGGTACCGGTCGCGCCACGCCCTCCTCGACGAATACCGGCAGGATCAGTTGCGAGGCCGACAGCGAGGTCTCGCGCACCAGCGCGCGCAGGCGTTCGCTGCGGCGCAGGCGACGGAAACGGAACGGCAGTTCGATCACGGCGCGGGCTCTCCGGAAGCGATGAAGGCGGGCAGCCAGCCCGGGCTCAGACGCCCATGTTGCCGAGCGCGACCAGCATGCTGTTCACGATCGCGGTCAGGTTCGGGTGGCGGGCCTCGAAACCACTCAGCGCCTCTTCGAGTTCCTCGACCAGCGCCGCGGGATCACCGACCGCGTTCTCCTCGTCGAGCTCGCGCTGCACGTCCCCGGCGAGTTGCTCGAGTCGCTCGAGTTCCGCGGCGTCACCGCGGTCGGCGCGCGCGATCTCCTCGCGCAGGCGCGCCAGGTCGGCGCGCAGTCTGTCGATCGGCATGATGGATCTCCGGCTGTCGATGGTGCCAATTATCGGCCATCGGGCCGGGCGGGCATACCCCCGCGTGCCGCCGCGCCTCGCGGGAGGCAGTTCAGGGCGCGCCGTCGAAGAAGCTCTGGAAACCACTGGGCGCGTGGCGGCCGAAACAGATGGTTTCCAGCGTGCCCACGCCCTCGCGCTCGCCCATGCGTGCGCGTACCAGCTGGTGCACGTGGATGTGGCTGTACTCGAGCGGGTCGATTTCATCGAGCCGCCACGACTCGCCGGCGATCGCCTCCTCGCCCTTCCAGAACCCGTGCCCCCACTGCGGATGCGAGTAGCCGATGCCCTTCATCTGGAACGCCAGCAGCGGTTCGACCGTGATCGTGATCTCCTGTCCGGGCTGCTCGACGAAGTGGAACTCGGCGCCGCGGCTGCGCCGCGTGCCCTGCTGCCAGTGGACGCGATGACGGGCGGTGTGCATGTGCCGCGCCGCCTTCTCCTCCGCCGGCACCAGCTCGGGCGATGCATACGTGGGCTGGATGCAGGCGGCGAGCTGGGTGGGGTTGCCGTCGCGGTCCTCGAAGGTGTTGAACTGGGTGCACACGTCGCCGAAGTCGATCGGCGACCACACCCAGTACACGCCGGGTTCGCCGTTCAGCAGGCCAGGCGCCCCGCCTTCGGGCTCGCCGACCGGGCGCACGCCCCAGGACTTGTCGCGCGCGCCGAAGCTCGTCTCGCGGCGCACCTCGTGGCGTCTTCCCCCGATCGTGAAATGGCCGCCCCAGCTGCCGAACTGCGTGAAGCGGCTGTTGTGCATGATCAGCCGCCCGTCGTCGTACATGACGTTCTTCGGTTCCTCGGTCGGCACGCTGCGCGCCTCGAACAGCAGGTCGCACTCGATGCCGGTCTCGTTAGGCAGCAGGCGCACGCGCACGCGCCGCAGCGGTTCCACCACCTCGACGCTGAACGGGCCGACCACCGTGTGCGCGCGCTCGTACGGCGCGCGGCGCGAGCCGTGAAAGCTGTGCTGCACGCCATCGATGACCACGCTGAAATGTCCGTCCATCACGCGGCGGTTCGGATACAGCCCGCAGCCGACCTCGAACATGAAGGCGCCGCCGGCATCGAAACCGTTGAACCAGTAGCGGTCGTAGAAGTTGCGGTCGCTCTGCGACGGCAGACAGACCGGCTCGTGCGTCTGGTGGATGCAGTAATCGTCGAAGCTGGTGATCATCGGCTGGGCTCCCGGGTTGGCCGCCGCACTATCCCATCGCGCGCGCGAACGATGCAAGTTACGTTTTTTCCAGAGACGGGAGACGTCGCTTCAGTCGCGCCAGGTGGCGATCGCCACGTCCTCGACGCCGGCCTCGCGCGCCTGGTCCGCGATCGCCGCGAACACCTCGGTGTCGGATTCCTCGTGCGCGCGCACCACCAGCGCCGCCTGCGGCCGTGTCGCGTGCAGGCGCTCGAGGTACGCACGCACCGAGCGCACGTCGACGCGCCGCTCGCCGAGCCAGATCTGGTTGTCGCGCGCGACGGTCAGCACGAACGCGCGCTCGGTCGTGTCGGTGGGAATGGCTGCCGGCGGCGTGCGGGCGATCTCGATGCCGGTCTCGCGCACGAAGGACGCGGTCACGATGAAGAAGATCAGCATGATGAACACCACGTCGAGCAGCGGGGCGAGGTCGATCTCGGTGTCCTCCTCGCTGGCCCGCCGCCGCGGCATGCGCGCGCTCACGCTCCGCCCTCCTCAGCCCAGCGCCCGTGCGGCGCGCTCGAGGTAGCGCTCGACGATCTTCGCGACCTGCTCGGGCGGCGCGGTCTTCATGCCGCCGCTCGCGCCCCGGATCAGGCGCGCGTACACACCCTCGACGATGCAGGCCTGCTTCCACCAGCCGAAGGCGGCGAAGTAGCCGGTGTTCCCGAGCGGCATCCCGCTGAACTCCTCGTAGCAGGCGACGACCTCGGCGCGCCGGGGGAACTGCGGCAGGCGGGTCGGCGGATCCGGCAGCAGCACGATATCGTCCTCCGCTTCGGCCCAGTACATCAGCGACCAGCAGAAATCGGCCGCCGGATCGCCGATCGTGCACAGTTCCCAGTCGAGCACCGCGCAGACGCGGTGGTCGGGGCCGAGCACCGTGTTGTCGAAGCGGTAATCGCCGTGCGCCAGCGCCGACGGGCGCGTCTGCGGCGGGATCGCGGCGGCGAGCCGCTCGTGCAGCGACTCGAGCAGCGGCAGGTCGCGGGTTTTCGAAGCCTCGACCTGACGGCGCCAGCGCGCGAGCTGGCGTGCCACGTAACCGTCGTGGCGGCCCAGATCCCCGAGACCGATCGCCGCCGGATCCAGCGCATGCAATGCGGCCTGCGTCGCGACCAGCGAACGCATCGCAGCGCGCGCCCCAGCGGTATCCAGTGTCGCGGCGCCGGCACTGTCGCGCAGGATCAGCCCGTCGACGAACGCCATCGCGTAGAACGGCGCGCCGGTGACGGTCGTGTCCTCGCAGAACGCCAGCGGCCGCGGCACCGGCACCGCCGGTGCGTGCGCCGCCAGCGCGCTCATGATGCGCCACTCGCGGCTCATGTCGTGCGCGGTGGCCAGCGCGCTGCCCACCGGCGGACGGCGCAGCACGAACGCCGCGCCGCGCGCGTCCTCGACGCGGAAGGTCAGGTTCGAGCCGCCGGCCGCGATCAGCCGGAACGCGTACGGCGCGACGAACTCCGGCAGGGACGCGGCAAGCCAGGCGGTGACGCGTTCGCGGTCGATTCCCTTCGGCGCCGGCTCCGCGCTCACGGCGCGTCTCCCGCCGTGGCGGCGCGGATCACGCGCACGCGTTCGCCGAACAGCTCCTCGGCGCGACGCCGGCGTGCCGGCAGGTACTCGCTCGGCTGCTCCACCACCACCCAGCCGCGCAGCAGTTCGCGCGCGACGGTCTGCTTGTGCACCTCGTCGGCGCCATCGGCGATGCGCAGCGCGCGCGCGGTGCGGTACATCTCCTCGAGCGGCATGTCGGAGGTGTAGCCGAGCGCACCGTGGATCTGGATCGCGCGGTCGACGATCGCCAGCAGCGTGCGCGGCACCACGAACTTGACCAGCGCGATCTCGCGCCGCGCCTCGCGGCTGTAGTCGCCGCTGTGGTCCATGCGCCACGCGGCGCGCAGCACCAGCAGGCGGGCCATTTCCAGCTCCGCGTGCGACTGCGCGATCATGTCCTGCACCATCTGGTGCTTCGCCAGCGGCTTGCCCTGCGTGACGCGCGAGACGGCGCGCTCGCACATCATCTCGAAGGCGCGCGCGGCCTGCCCCAGGCAGCGCATCGCGTGGTGGATGCGCCCGCCGCCGAGACGCTTCTGCGCCAGCACGAAACCGTCGCCTGGCCCGCCGATCATGTGGTCGAGCGGCACCCGGCAGTTGCTGAACTGCACCTCGGTGTGGCCGCCGATGCGATCCATCAGTCCGTCGCCCGAGTACGGGTGATGCATGGAGCCGACGTCGCGCAGCAGTTCGACGCCGGGATGGCGGCACGGCACAACGAGCATCGCCGCGCGCCGGTGCGCCGGCGCCGCCGGATCGGTCACCGCCATGACGATCATGAAGTCGGCCACGCTCGAGTTCGAGGCGAACCACTTGCGCCCGTTGATCACCCACGCGTCGCCGTCGCGCTCGCAGCGGGTGGTGATGCCGGTGGGGTCGGAGCCGCTGTTGCCCGGCTCGGTGAGCGCGAAGGCGCTGCGCACGTGGCCGGCCAGCAGCGGTTCCAGCCAGCGCCGGGCCTGCGCCTCGTCGGCACCGGCGGCGAGCAGCTCGGCGTTGCCGGAATCCGGCGCCTGGCAGCCGAAGATCTCCGGCGCCAGCACGCTGCGCCCCAGCACTTCCTGCAGCAGCGCGAGCCGCAACTGTCCCATGCCGCTGCCGCCGTGCTCCGGCGGCAGGTGCGCGGCCCACAGCCCGCGTTCCTTTACCCGTTGCTTGAACGGGGCCCACAGCGCATCGAGCTGGCGCTGGTTCAATCCCTCGCCGGCGATTTCCAGCGGAATGACGGTGCCGTCGACGAACTCGCGCACCCAGGCGAGATCGCGCTCGAAATCCGGATCGGTACTGAAGTCCCACGCCATGTGCTGTCTCCTTCGTAGCGACTGTGCCGGCGCGCGCCGCGAGAGCCGGTGCGACACCCCGTGAAGGCCGACGTCGAGCCTGATGTTTCGGGTTGCCGAGGCCGTTCATGGTAGCGATCGCTGTGGCGGGCGCAATGCCGACACTGCTCGACAACGGGTGACAGCGACGCTCAGGCGTCTGCGGTGGCGCGCAGGGCCTCGATGATCGGCAGGTCGGCCGCGGGGAATTCGGCCGGATCGAGCGCGCCGGGGGCGACCCAGCGCAGCGGCTGGCCCTCGCGCCCGTGGGGTGTGCCGGCGAACGCGTGCACGCGCCAGACGTCGAGTTCCACCGTGCGGTCGCTGTAGGCGTGGCGTACCCTCAGCAGCGGCGAGGCCGTCTCGACCTCGATGCCTAGCTCCTCGTGCAGTTCGCGCGCCAGCGCAGCCTCGACGCCCTCGCCGTCGGCGATCTTGCCGCCGGGGAACTCCCACAGCCCGCCCTGGTGGCGCTGCGCATCGCGCAAGGCGACCAGCACCTCGCCGGCCGCGTTGCCGATCACGCCGACCGCCACGCGCAGCATGGCGCTCAGGTGCGGTATTCGGCGTTGATGCGCACGTAATCGTGCGACAGATCGCTGGTCCAGACGGTCGCCGCCGCGTCGCCGCGCGCGAGATCGATCGCGATGCGGATCTCCTCGCGCGCCATCACGCGCTGTCCGTCGGCCTCGGTATAGGCCGGGTCGCGCGCGCCGCTGCGCACGATCGCGACCTCATCGAGGTCGATCGCCACGCGCTCCACATCCAGCCCGTCGACACCGGCGCGCCCGACGGCGGCGAGGATGCGTCCCCAGTTCGGGTCGCTGGCGAACAGCGCGGTCTTCACCAGCGGCGACTCGGCGACCGTGTACGCGACCCGCCGGCACTCCGCCACATCGTGGCCGCCGCCGACCGCCACCGTCACGAACTTCGTCGCACCCTCGGCATCGCGCACGATCGCCTGCGCCAGCTCGACGCAGACCTCCTGCAGCGCGGCGGCGAAGGCGCGGGCGAGCGGATCGTGCAGCG
>CAUJIL010000311.1 GCA_963204845.1 Pseudomonadota bacterium
ATGGTCGGACTGGTGGAGCGCACCCGGAACACCACCGCAGCACCACCCAGGAACACCGCGATCCCGACTCCGAGCAGCAGCGCCCCGGACTCCAGCGCGAACCCGGAACCCCAGCGCAACCCGCCCGCCAGCAGCAGCGCACCGCCGAGCAGCAGCGGATGCACCACGCGCGCGACCAGCAGCGGCCGGCTCAGCGAGGCGCCGGCCACCACCGGCAGCACCTGGATCGAAGCGCCGATCATCGCCTGCAGCATGAAGCCCGCGGTCAGCAGGTGGGTCAGCGCGAGCGCCGCGGGACTCCAGCGCGAGGCGAACGCATCGCCGCCGTCGAACGCGAGCAGCAGTCCGGCCAGCACGCCGAACAGCGGGGCGGTGAGGAAAAAGCGCAGCGGCGCGGCGAACGGCGGCGCGCTGTCGAACGACAGCGCCGCCCTCATGCCTCACCGTCCCGCGGCGCTGCGCCGCCGCAGGTGATCAGGATGTCGAAGGTGCCGTCGGACAACAGCTCGGTGCGCCAGGCGTGCCCGCCGCGGGCGAGCGCCCGGTACAGCGGATGCGGTTCGCGGAACAACCGGAGCAGCAGCGTCTCGCCGGGAGCCAGCGTGCGCAGCATCGCCATCGTCGCCTCGAAGGGTTCGGGCGGCGCCAGGTAGCGCGCGTCGATCACACGCGCCGGGCGCGGCGTACTCACGGCACTCCGATTTCGCCGGCGAGGCGGCCTTCGAGCGTGCCGTCGCCACCGAGGTGCTGCTCGCACATCGGATAGAGGATGTTCTCCTCCTTCATGTTGTGCTGCTGCATCATGATCAGCAGCGTCTCGGCAACGCCCAGGTAATCGTCGCCGCGGCCGCCGTCGAGGGCTTCGGCCGCCTCGTCCATCAGCGCGCGCATGCGCTGGTGCTCCATGCGCATCACCTGCGTCGGGCCGCCGGTCATGCCGGTGCGTTCCTCGAAGGCCGGGAACAGCGTGCCTTCCTCGCTGCCGAAATGCGCCAGCATCGCGGCGTGGAACTGCCCGAAGGCCTCACGCGCCGCCGCGAGGTCACCGCGGCCGGCCGCCTGTTCGGCGGCGGCGAACAGATCGTCGCAGCGACGATGGTCATCGGTCATCAGGTTGCGGATACCGCTCATGCTCACTCCCGTAAAACTCCATCCCGTACCGGCCGGCGCCACCGTGGCAGTGCACGGTGGCGCGATAGGTTACGCGAATGAACCGGGCATGTCTCGCGAACTAGAACTCCCAAGCCAGGTCGATTCCGTACGAGCGCGGTTCACCGAAGGTAGCGAGCTGGAACACACCGAAGGACATCGCGTGCCCGAAGTACTCCTCGTCGGCGAGATTGCGCCCCCACAGCAGCGCACGCAGTTCACCACTGCCCAGCGGTATGCCGGCCCACTGCAGCGAGGCACCGACCAGTTCGAAGGCGTCTCGCCCGGCCCAGCCGCCACGAACGGCGAAGGCCGATTCGGCCTGCCAGTGATAGTCGACCCTGGCCGACAACTCCCCGACCGTCACACCGGGAAGCATGTATTCCAGCGCCACGCTGCAGGTGTGCTTCGGGGACGCCGCGACGTCGCGGCACGCGGAAACGTCTTCGGTGAGGCCGCCGAACAGGTTTCTCCCATCGCAGGTCTGGGTATCCAGGAATTCCTCGAAATCGGCATCCAGATAACCGTAACTCGCGGTCAGCGTCAGCTCGTCCATCAGCAGCGCAGTGAGGTCGATCTCCGCGCCGTCGATCTTCGCCTTGCCGGCGTTGCTCGTGCGCGTGACCCCGATGTTCGGCGGAATGTTCTGGTCGACCTGCATGTCGTCATAGCCGTAGTGGAACACCGCCGCGTTGAGACGCAGGCGATCGGACAGCAGATCCGACTTGATGCCGAGCTCGTAGGCGCTGAGCTCCTCCGGATCGAAAGATCGCGAGGACTTGCGGGCGCTGCGCTCATCCTCGGTGTAGCGCAGACCCAGCGTCAGGTGCAGGCGGTCCTCTAAAGTGGCGGGCGTGCAGGTGAACTGGCCGTAGACCGCCTGCGACTCGGACTTCGCACGCACATCGAACCAGGTCCAGATCGCGGGCAGCATCAGTGCGTAGGCAGGGCTCTGCGGACCGCTCGCCAGCGCATTCAGCGCCAGCACGTTGTTCTGCGGTTCCTGCCGGTCCCACCCCTGCTCCTTGAAGTAGTACACGCCGACGGCATACTCGAGCCGGTCCGCCAGGGCATCGCCGACCAGCTGGAACTCCTGGCTGAGCTGCCACTGTTCGTGGCGCGCGAACGCGTCGAGGATTTCCGATCCGCGCGGCATGAAGCTGCGCAACGGCTGCACCATCGCGCCGAAGCGATTGGCATGGTTGACGGACGCGCCGTAGTCGTAATAGTTGCGGCTCCGCAGTTCGCGATGCGACGAGATCGACTTGAAGTCGGTCGACTCGTCGATATCCCAGGTCACCGTCAGCGCATGACCACCGACTTCGTCGTCGATCCCGCCGTTATCCCCCGCAGCCACCGACAAGGCGCTCCTGCGGGAAGCATCCGCGTAGCGTGCAAAGGCAGGCGCCGTGGTTGCTCACCCAGCCGCCCCGGTCCGACCGCAAATAGGAGGCGCGCGCCGCCACCGTGTCCGATGCCGGCACGTTCAGCGTCGTTTGTGACAACCACAGATCACGGTTGCCCAGCGACACCTTCTGGCGGAACGCGAGCTCATCGCCCGGCCGGGTGGTGATCATGTTGATCGCACCGCCCGTGGTGTTGCGTCCATAGAGCGTGCCCTGCGGGCCACGCAGCACCTCGACCGGCTCGAGATCCGCGATGGCGGTCGCCAGCCCGGAGGCGCGGCCGAGGAACACCCCGTCCACATAGATGCCGACGGCGGCGTTCGAAATCGGCGTGTCCTGCAGGCTTTCCTCGCGCTTCTGCGCGGTTACGACGATCTCATCGATTCCCCGGTCCGCCGGACACGCCGCGATCCGCGGAAGCTGGCGCTTCGGGATCGGGCGCGTACCAGATCGGCGAGGTATAGGCACGTTCGCGCGTGACCCGCGCCACGTCCGGAGCCAGTTCGACACCGAAGTACTCGGCGTCACGCACCGGCCAACGCGGCGTCGGGATCTCGATCACGCGCACGTAATAGAACGCCGATTCGTCGGCGTGGAACTCGGGGTCCTGCCATGCGGCGACGAGCTCGGCCGCGCCGATCGTGTTGCGGTAGTGCATCCGTCGCGGATCGACGGTGCTGCCGATGGACTCCGGCGCGGCCCCCGGCCGGCGTTCACCGGCAAGCGCGACGTCGTAGACCTTCTCGTGCACTTCGCCGTCGCTCGCGTACCAGCCTTTGACGATCTGGATGCGGTCCAGATTGGCGCCGTCGGGGTCCTTCTGCGCCGCGACCATGAACCGCGGCACGGCACCCGATCGCGGCGCCGGCGGCAGCACCGCCCCCATCGGAACACCGGTGCCATAGCCGCGCGCCACGAAATCGGAACCGCGCGCATCCTCGTCCGAGAACTCCCAGCCGCCGAAGAAGCGCACCGCGATCCGCGGCCCCGTGGTCGCGTACGTTTCCTTGCGCTTCATCGCGGCGAAGATCGCCTCGCGGGTATTTTCCGTGGCCCACACCGCCGCATAGCCGGACGCCGCCAGGTCGGCGTTCGCCACCGTCAGCGCCTCGCCGCGAAAGAACGGCGTGCGCGTGCGCTCCGCGGATGGCTCGCTGGCGACCACCTTGCCCCAGAAGTCGTTCTCGTCGACCGCCGCGATGCCCGTGTGTGCATCGGTCGATCCGATCATTCCGAAGCGGAACGGATTCACGCCAAGCTCACGCTCGTGGCGCAAGCCGAGCTTCAGCGCCGGACGCGCGTACTCGTACTGCAGCATCCACGGTTCCTTGCGCTTCGAGAACAGCAGGTTGCCCTTGTCCCAGGTCTCGTAGTCGGCGAAGGCATCGCCCGGCGAGAGCAGCGGATGCGCCTCGCTGTCACCCTTGATCTGCGTGACCTCGAACAACGGTTCCCAGCGCGCACGCCGCGTCGCGTAATCGGCGGTGAACGGCCGGCCCCGCATGTCGACCGGCTCGAACATGCGGCCGTTGCTCGCGTTGCCGTTGTGCGGGATCGCGATCGCCTCGCCGCCGGTGCGCCGTTCGTAGTTCTCCAGATAACGCCAGAGGGCCTCCGGATCCTGACTGTCGAAGGCCGAGAAGGCCCGCATGCCGTGCATTTTTTCGGCACCGTCCCTGAACACGACCACCCGATGCAGGTTGTCGATGTCCGGCATCGACGACCATTCGAAGCCGGCGAACGCAGTGAACCGGCCCGGCGCGTCGTGCCGATCGGCGGTCTGCGCGACCGCGAGCCAGACCTGCTCCGCGAAGGCGTCGTTGCGCAGCACTTCCCGGTTGGGCATGAACGATTCGACCATCATCTCCCGCACGAAGCCCGCGGCCTCCGACGCGCTGGCGATCGCCTTTGCCCCGTCGTCGCGCAGCAGGCGATGCCAGCGCCGGCCGACCTCGTCGGTCAGCAGCAGCGGATCGTCGGCGAGCAGCCCCAGCGTCACGCCCATGTATTCCGCATGGTCCGCCACGACCAGGAAATCCAGCGGGCGGCGCAGCCTCACGCGCATGCCGTTGTCTGCCGTGACCGGCTCACCGCGCGCGAAGCGGAACGCGTCGTCGGGCCCCATGCGCATGGTCGCCGCGAGATTCGCATCGGCGGACATATTGGTGTGCAGGTGCGTGTCTCCCCACAACAGCAGCCGGGGTTGATCGAGATCCGCGTTCGGCGAATACGATCCGGTCGCGATGGCGCAATCCGCGCCCGCCAGCGACACTGCCAGACCCAGACAGGCGATTCGGGTTCGCATCACGGGTTTCCCCTCCAATTGCCGGATTGCCGTCGATCACGTTGCAGCCATTCCGAAGCAGAATTTTATTCATCAACTGCTTTAACCGGATGCTTGTTGAAAAATTTATAGCATGAAGCTATCGTGCCCGGCAACTGGCCAGTAAACGAAAGCGGAGGACGTCCCATGCCTGCACTGCATGAGGTCGCGGCAAGACTGCCTGCCATGCTGGCTGCAATCGTGCTGGCCGCCGGTGGTGCGGCAACGACCGGTGCGGCGCCCGAGCCACCGGCGATCGAACGCCGCGTGTCGGCACCGGAATCACCGAACATCGTGATCGTGCTGCTCGACGACGTCGGCTTCGGTGCCGCCGGCACCTTCGGCGGACCCGCCGCAACGCCGGCGCTGGACCTGCTGGCGGCCGACGGCCTGCGTTACAACCGGTTCCACACCACGGCGATCTGCTCGCCGACCCGCGCCGCGCTGCTCACCGGACGCAATGCGCACGCGGCCGGAGTGGGTTCGGTGATGAACACCGCGACGACGTATCCCGGATACAGCGGCATCCTGCGCCAGGACACCGCGACCATCGCGCGCATCCTCGGTGACCACGGCTACGCGACCTCGGCCTGGGGGAAGTGGCATCTGGTCCCCGACTGGGAAGCGTCGCAGAGCGGTCCGTTCCGGCGCTGGCCGACCGGCGTGGGCTTCGATCACTTCTACGGTTTTCTGGGCGGCGAGACCGACCAGTACGAACCGACGATCTACGAGGGCACCACGCCGGTGGTGCGGGAACGCGCGCCGGGCTATCACCTGACCGAGGACCTCGCGGAACAGGCGATACGCTGGATGCAGCGCCAGCACTCTTTCGATCCGGAGCGCCCGTTCCTGGTCTATTTCGCGCCGGGTGCCACCCACGCGCCGCTGCAACCGCCGGCAGCGTGGGTCGAACGCTACCGCGGCAGCTTCGATCAGGGCTGGGACCGTCTGCGCGAGCAGATATTCGTGCGCCAGAAGTCGATCGGCGTGATTCCTCCCGATACGCTGCTGACACCACGTCCGGCCGCACTGCCGGCCTGGGATTCGTTGACACCCGAACAGCAGCGGGTATCCGCGCGCCTGATGGAGCTGTATGCGGCCTTCCTGGCGCACACCGACGCCCAGATCGGCCGCCTCCGCGATGAACTGATCAGGATGGGCGAATACGACAACACCCTGTTCGTCTACATCGTCGGAGACAACGGCGCCAGTGCCGAAGGCGGGCTGGAGGGCAGCACCAATTACATGGGCGAACTGCAGGGGCTGAAATCCGGGTTGCAGCGCTTCGCGGACGATCCGCAGCGCTTGCGCGGCGAGAACAGCTACGCGCACTACAACGCCGCGTGGGCGTGGAGCATGAACACCCCGTTCCAGTGGACCAAGCAGGTGGCGTCGCATCTGGGCGGCACGCGCAACCCGATGGTGATCGCCTGGCCGCAGCGGATCCACGATCGCGGCGGGCTTCGCTCGCAGTTCGGGCATGTGAACGACATCGTCCCCACGATCCTCGAGATCACGGGCATCGGTCTGCCGCCCTCGGTAGACGGTGTCACGCAGCGACCGCTCGACGGCAGCAGCCTCGCCTACACCTTCGACGACGCCGGTGTGCCCGAACGCCGCCGCACCCAGTACTTCGAGATTTTCGGCAACCGCGCGATCTACCACGACGGCTGGATGGCCTCGGCGTACCACGGCCGCACGCCTTGGGCGACGATCACGCTGCCGCGCGACACCGATTTCGCCGCCGATCGCTGGGAACTGTACGACCTGCGCAGCGACTTCAGCCAGGGCAACGACCTGGCCGCCCGCGAGCCACGGATGCTGCGTCGCCTGCAGGCGCTGTTCGATCGCGAGGCAGAACGCAACGACGTGCTCCTGCACAATCCCGACGCTGCCAACAGCCGCTTCCCGAATCTCGCCGGCAACCGCACGCGCTTCTCGTACCGCGAAGGCGCCATCGGTCTGGCCGAGAGGGAAGCGCCGAACCTGCGCACGCGTTCGCACCTGATCGAGGCGCACATCGAGGTGCCTGCCGAAGGCGCGCGCGGAGTGCTGGTGACGATGGGTGGACGCAGCGCCGGCTGGTCGCTGTATCTCGACCCGCAAGGGGTGCCGTACTACCAACTGCGCGTGTTCGACAGCGAGCAGGTCACGTTGCGCGCCGCCACGCCGCTGCCGCCGGGCAATCACGTGGTGCGCCTGCGCTTCGACGCCGAAGGCGGCAATCCGCTGCCCGGAGGGAGCCTGCGACTGATGGTCGACGATACGACCGTCGACACGGTCCGCATCAGGGGCAGCGCCGCGATGTACTCGATCGACGAGACCTTCGACATCGGTCTGGATACCGGTTCGTCACCGGCGGACTACCGGCCACCGTTCGCGTTCAGCGGGAAGATCGACCGCATCGACGTCGAATTGCTCTAGAATTCCGCTGCCACAATCAGGGGGTCCCTCACTTGCCGCCCCGTCAACGCACCAATCCATCGGCGCAAACGCGCAAACGCATCCTCGACACCGCCGAGAAGCTGTTCGGCGAACGCGGCGTGGCCGCGGTCTCGCTGCGCGACATCAATCGTGCGGC
>CAUJIL010000312.1 GCA_963204845.1 Pseudomonadota bacterium
TCGACGAAGCGCGCGCCGGGAATGTTCTCGGCCAGGTAGCGGCCTTCCTCGACCAGCAGGCAGCGATCGCCGCTGCGGTGCAGCACCAGCGTGGGCACACGCACGCTCGGCAGCACATGGCGGATGTCGATCTCGCTGTTCATCCGGGTCAGCGCTACCGCAGCGGCCGGGCTCGCGCCGCGTCGCAGGTAAGCGGCCCACCAGGCGCGGAAGGCGGGGTCGCCGGCCATGCCGGGAGCGCGCACTTCCAGCCCCACCGGGCCGCCCCAGCGGGTGCGGATCTCGTCGAGGAAGGCATCGCGCTGCGCCTCGGTGGGGCCCCACGGGTAGTCCGCGCTGCGCAAACGGCGCGCATAGCTGCCCATCATCACCAGCGCGATAGTGCGCTCGGGATAGGTGGCGGCGAACAGGCTGCACATCGGCCCGCCCTCGGACACGCCGCACAGCACCGCGCGCTCGCAGCCTACCGCCTCCATCACCGCGCGCACATCGTCCATGCGCTGCTCCAGCGTTGGCAACTGCTCCGGCGGCACCCGGTCCGACAGCCCGGTGCCGCGCTTGTCGAACAGGATCACCCGCGCGAATCCAGCCAGCCGGCGCAGGAAACGCGCAAACGAGGGCTCGGTCCAGAAGTACTCCAGGTGCGAGATCCAGCCCATCACGAAGACCAGGTCGATTGGCCCGTCGCCGATCACCTGCCAGGCGATATTGACCTCGCCGCTCAGCGCGTAGCGCACCTCGGGAATCTCGAAGGCGGCTTCCGAGTCGAGTGTGGTCGAATGGCGTGGCGCTGCAGGCGGGTGCGACAACAACAGCGCTGCGGCCACATCGGCGGTGGTGCGGGCATCGCGCTCCTCGCCCGGGCGCGCGCGCGACTCCAGCTCTCGTTGCAGTTGCTTCAAGGTCGGCAGGAGTTCCGCGGCCGCGGCCGGGCGCAGTTCGCGCTCCTTGCGCAGGCAGCGCGCGACCAGCGCGTCGAGTTCGGCCGGCAGGCCCGCCACCCGCTGCGACAGCGGCAGCGGCTGGCGCTCGAGCACCGCCGCGATCACGTCGCTGGCCGTCGCGCCGGCGAAGGGCGAGGCGCCGGCCAGCATCTCGTACAACAGCACACCGAGGCTGAAGAGATCGCTGCGCGCATCCACCGGCTGGCCACGCGCCTGCTCCGGGGACATATAACTGGCGGTGCCCATGACTACGCCGGGGATGGTGTCGACGCCATCCGGATCGGCCGCCGCCAGCGGCTTGGCCAGGCCGAAATCGAGCAGCTTCAGCCAGCCATCCGGCCGCAGCATGATGTTTTCGGGCTTGATGTCGCGGTGCACGATGCCGGCGCTGTGCGCCGCGATCAGCGCGCTGCAGAGCTGCACCGCGATCTCGAGAGCCACGACCAGCGCCAGCGGCCCTTCGAGCAGCCGCGCGCGCAGCGACTGGCCTTCGATGTGCTCGGTGGCGATGTAATGGTGGCCGTCGAGCTCGCCGACCTCATGCACCGTAATGATGTTCGGATGGTTCAGCGCGCTGATCGCACGCGCCTCGCGCACGAAGCGCAGCAACCACTCGCCGTTGCGCGTGAGCTTGCCGCTGAGCAGCTTCAGCGCGACCTTGCGGTCCAGCTGGGTGTCGCGCGCGAGATAGACCTTGCCCATCCCGCCGCTGCCGAGCAGCGCCAGCACCTCGTAGCGTCCGTGGAGAGCGCCCGGGCGAACCGGTCCCGACCTGCGCGAGGGCATCGCGACGACCGCGCCATCGAAGCGCTCGGTCAGGGTCGGGACACGGCTGGTGCGGTGGTCCGACTGCAGCAGCATCGGCGCCGCAAAGCGGTAACCGCGCCGCGGCACGGCCTCGATCAGCGGGCGCCCGTCCTCGCTCGCGCCGAGCACGCCGGAGAGCCAGTCGAGGTGCTCGTCGATGCTGTTCCCGTCGAACTGGATTTGCGCGTCGAGGGCGCGCCTGCTCAGCGGTTGCGGATGGTGCGCGACCAGCGCCACCAGCAGGTCGAAGGTGGCCGCCGCCAGCGGCACCGGCTGGCCGGCGCGCAGCAGCAGCCGCTGTCCCGTGTCGAGACGCCAGGGACCGAACTCGTAGACGTGGCGCACCGTCGCGGGCATCGTCGATCCGGACCGTCCCCGGGGGCGACCGGGGTTGTCGCGAGTTTAAGGCGTTTTGCCGCGAAAGACGGCCCGCAGGCAGTCTCCGGCTCGCGATCGCCGACCAGCGGACTAGCTTTGGCCCTTCGGCATGTTTACAAAAAATTCACGACCCGTTAGAACGCCTGTCACTCGCAACCAAACGCAAAGAAGCCGCGAGAGACCTCGACCGGCCAGACCGGAGCGCGCACGGGCGCGCAGATTCTTCCCTTAGACCCACCCTGGAGTAGCGAATGAAATTCAAGTTCAACAAGCTGGCGATCGGCGTGCGTCACGCCCTGATCGCCGGTTGCACCGTGATGGCACCGGTCGCGATGCCGGCCCTGGCGCAGAGCAGCGACCCGGCCGTCAAGATGGACAAGGTCGAGGTCACCGGCTCGCGCGTGCGTCGCGTCGACGCCGAAACCGCGAGCCCGGTGTTCGTGGTCGAACGCTCGGCGATCGAGCGCTCCGGCGCGGTCACCGTGGGCGATCTGATCCAGGACATTCCGGCGATCGCCGGCGCTGCGACCAACCCGTCGGTCAACAACGGCGGCGGCGACGGCGCGACCACGGTGTCGCTGCGCGGCCTCGGTGAAGACCGCACGCTGCTGCTGCTCAACGGCCGCCGCATGGTCACCCAGGACGTCAACTCGATCCCGGTGGCGATGATCGAGCGCATCGAAGTGCTGAAGGACGGCGCATCGGCGATCTATGGCTCCGACGCCATCGCCGGCGTGGTCAATTTCATCCTGAAGAAGGATTTCGACGGCGCCGCGTTCAACATGAACTACGGCATCTCCGACCGCGACGACGGCGAGCGCGTGGGCGGCTCGGCGGTGTACGGCTTCACCGGGGACCGCGGCAACGCGATGTTCTCGTTCAACTACAACGACCAGAAGGCGGTGCTGGCGCAGGATCGCGACTTCTCGGCCTTTGCGCTGTACCTTTCCTCGGGCGTGGTCAGCCGCGCCGGCTCCTCGTCCACTCCGCGCGGCCGCTACTCGCTGCCGGCTGCGGTGGCCCAGGCCAACGGACTTGGCGCCTGCGTCGGCGGCAGTGGCTTCGCCAACGTCACCCGTATCGAAGGCCGCAACGGCACCAACCCGAGCGACTTCCGTTGCTATGTCGGCGGCGAGACCGATTCCTTCAACTACCAGGGTGTCGGCAACGTCGAATTGACCCCGCAGGAACGCTACGGCATCGCTTTCAGCGGCAACCTCGAGATCGTCGAGGGTGTGAACGCCTACATGGACGTGCACACGCAGAACACGCGATCGGCCGGCATCATCGCGCCG
>CAUJIL010000313.1 GCA_963204845.1 Pseudomonadota bacterium
GGACCGGCAATCGCGAGCAGATCCGTACCCACGACGGTAATGGCCAACGGATCCGCACCGACCAGCCCCCGCGCCTGCCGGGCGACGACGGCGACGCCGGGCGTCGTGGCGAGGCGCGTGAGCGCGTCTACCGGACCCGTGGCGGCAACGACGCCGTGGGCCTACCGCAGCGTGAGGAGGCGCGCGAGCGGCGGATCGCGACGCCCGATGCGCGCGAGCGCGAACCGCAGGCACACCAGCAACGCATCACGCCGCGCCAGGAGCGGGCAAACCCGCAGCGGGAGCAGGAGCAGCGACCGCAGCCGCGCAGGGAAACACTGCAGCCGCGCCGCGACGACCGCGAAACCGCCCGCGCCCGCAGCCCGGAGTCGCGGCCGCAGCGCACCGAGCCGCGTATGACCGCACGCGAGCAAAACAGCGAATTCCGCGCTCCCGATCGCCAGGCACGCAACGAATCCGCCGGCGGCACCGCTCGCCAATGGCGCAGCGAGCCCCGCGTGGCGGAGCGTGAGGGGCGCGGTGAATCCCGCAACGCCGTGCGCGAAGGCCGCGGCGAGTCCCGTAACGCCGAACGCGGCGAACGCGGCCGCGGCGAACGCGGCCGCGGCTTCAACCCGACTCCCTGAGTTCCATTGGGCTGTCGCCGAGGGCCATGAGGCGCACGCTGGCGGTGGCGCACCGGTGGGCGTACGCCGCAGGGATGCGGCGTTCGAGCCTACATGGACGTATTAACGGCGACCCACAGGTGTGCCACCGCCAGCGTGCGCCGGCACGGTCGCGGGGCGAAGCGTCTCGCCGGGGAGTTTGTCAGTCGCGCCGCAGCAGGTCGTCGGCGAAGCGCTCGAGCTGGCGGATCGACTGCACCACGCGCACCTCGCTGCACGCGCCGCGGTAGCGCAGCATCTCCGAATCGCCGGTTCCCCACAGGCTCTCGGGCTCCGGCGTCAGCCACACCAGGCGGCGCGCGCGCCGCCCGATCTCGCGCAGCGCGGCCAGCGCCGGATCGCCGCGGTTGTTGCGCGCGTCACCGAGGATCACCACGCTGGCCCCGCCGTCGAGCTCGCGACCGCTGGCCTCCAGCAGGGCGCGCAGCGCGGCGCCGTAATCGGTGGAGCCACCGCCGTGCAGCCGTTGCGCCAGCGCCAGCGCGACTTCCGGCGGATGCTGCGCGAACAGCTCGCTCACCTCGGCCAGCCGCGACGAGAACACGAAGCTGCGCACGCGCGGCAGCACGTCGCCCAGTCCGTACAGGAACAGCAGCAGGAAACGCGCGTAGGCGCGCACCGACCCACTGATGTCGCAGAGCGCGATCAGCGCCGGCCGGTCACGGCGCCGGCTCTTCCAGCGCGGCTCGAACAGCAGCCCGTCGTGCGCCACGCCCGCGCGCAGCGTGCGCGGCACGTCGAGCAGCCCGCGCCGGTGCTCGCGCCGCCGCGTGGCGTAGCGTGCGGCCAGCCGGCGCGCGATGCGGCGCACGATGCGCGTGATCTGTTCGAGGTCGCGCTCCTCGAGCTGCGACAGCCGCGCCGAGCGCAGCACCGATTCACGCAGTTCGCGCGCCTGCGCGCCGGCGAACAGCAGATAGTGGCGTTCGACGTGTTCGCGCACGCGCTCGCGCAGCAAGTCGCTCCACTGCTTCAGCGCCAGCCCCGCCGCCCGCCCCGGCTCGGCGCCGGGGGGCGCCTGCTCGAGCTCGAGGATGCGCTCCTGCAGCGCCTGCCAGCCCAACGCCTCCAGCGTGCGCCGCGTGTAGAGCCCGCGCTGGGTGAAGCTGCTCATCGCATCGATGCCGGCGCCGCGCGCCGCGGCATCGATGGCCAGCACCAGCGCCGCATCGTCCGTGCCGGCCAGCCCCGCGAGCGGGGTCGCGCCGGGCGCGGCCGGTGCCAGCGGTGCGGGTGCCGGTTCGGAGCGAGGCGCCGCCGGTGCGCCGTCCGCGGATTCCGGCCATGCGAAGAAGCGGGTGAAGCAGTCGTCGAACAGCTGCTTGTCGTCGATGGTCTTGGCGAGCGTGGCCGCCAGCACCTGGCGCACCAGCTCGCGATCTCCGTAGCCCGCCAGCGCCAGCGCACTCGCCGCGTCCAGCGTCTCGGCCGGTGACACGCGAACTCCCGCGTTGCGCAGCACGCGCACGAAGTCGGTCAGCGTGCGCTCCATCAGGGCGCGGCCGCGCGTGCCCCGGCGAGCAGCGCCGGCAGGTTTTCCGCCGCGGCCTGGATGTCGTCCTCGAACTTCAGCAGCACATTCAGCGTCTGGCGCACCAGCACGTCGTCGAGCGCGCGCGCGTGCAGCAGCAGCAACGCGCGCGCCCAGTCGATCGATTCGCTGACCGCCGGCGGCTTCTTCAGGTCGAGCTCGCGCAGCGCCTGCACGAAACCGACGAGCTGCGCGCGCAGCGCGTCCGTCACCTCGGGCACCTGCGCGCGCACGATGCGGTTCTCGAGCACGGCGTCCGGAAACGGGATGTAGAGGTGCAGGCAGCGGCGTTTCAGCGCGTCGCTTACCTCGCGCGTGCTGTTGCTGGTCAGTACCACCAGGGGCGTGTGACGCGCGCGCACGGTGCCGATCTCGGGCACCGAGAGCTGGTAGTCGGAGAGCATCTCGAGCAGCAGCGACTCGAATTCCTGGTCGGCCTTGTCGATCTCGTCGATCAGCAGCAGCGCGCCCTGCTCGGCGCGCATCGCCTTCAGCAGCGGGCGCGGCTCGAGGAATTCCTCGCTGTAGAAGATGTCGCCGAACTCGTGCAGGCGCGCCACCGATTCGGCCAGCCCGTGCGCGCCCTTCAGCAGGTCGCCGAGCTGGTCCTTCAGCACCTGCGTGTACAGCAGCTGCTTGCCGTACTTCCACTCGTACAGCGCCTTGCTCTCGTCGAGTCCCTCGTAGCACTGCAGCCGGATCAGCGGCAGCGACAGGTACTGCGCCAGCGTCTTCGCCAGCTCGGTCTTGCCGACGCCGGGCGGTCCTTCGACCAGCACCGGCTTCTGCAGCTGGTAGGCGAGGTAGACCGTCGTGGCGACCTGCGCGGAGCAGATGTAGTGCGCCTCCTCGAAGCCTGCGCGAATATCGGCCGGCGAGTCCATCAGCGCGGTCGGCAACGGCGGCGGCAACACGGTTCGGCTCATCGGCGCGGGTTCCCCGGGGTCAAACCGCCGCAGTATAGGCGAGCGACGCCGCGCGGCGCCCGGTTATGATGCGGGCATGAAACTCGCCACCTGGAACGTCAACTCGCTGAAAGTGCGCCTGCCGCAGGTGCTCGACTGGCTCGCCGCCAACACGCCCGACGCGCTGTGCCTGCAGGAAACCAAGACCACCGACGAGGGCTTTCCGTTCGCCGAACTCGCGGCCGCCGGCTACCGCGCCGAGCACAACGGGCAGAAGACCTACAACGGCGTGGCGATCGTGTGGCGTGGCGAGCTCGCCGACGTGGCGCGCGACATCCCCGGCCTGGCCGACGACCAGAAGCGCGTGATCGCGGGTACGCTCGGCGACACGCGCGTGATCTCGGCGTACATGCCGAACGGGCAGGAGGTCGGCAGCGAGAAATACGCCTACAAGCTTGACTGGCTGGCCGCGCTCGCCGGCTGGCTGCGTGCCGAGCTCGTGCGCTGGCCGCGGCTCGCGCTGCTCGGCGATTTCAACATCGCGCCCGAGGACTGCGATGTGCACGATCCGGAGGCCTGGCGCGGGAAGATCCTGTGCAGCACGGCCGAGCGCGCGGCATTCGGCGCGCTGCTCGGGCTAGGGCTCGCGGACGCGTTCCGGCTGTTCGAACAGCCGGCAAAGAGCTATTCGTGGTGGGACTACCGGGAACTCGCGTTCCGGCGCAACCGGGGGCTGCGCATCGACCACGTGCTGCTGTCGGCGGCGCTGGTGCCGCGGTGCCACGCCTGCCACATCGACAAGGCACCACGCCGGCTGGAGCGGCCGTCGGACCACGCGCCGGTGGTGGTCGAGCTGCGGTAGTACCGGGCTGTCAGCCGCCGGTGGTATTCATGAAGCGCACGATCTGCGGCTCGGCGGCCAGATCGAAGTGGTGCTTCTCGGGCTTCAGCTCGATCGCGCGCACGATCGCCGCGGTGAGCGCCGCGCGGTCGCCGGGGTGCTCGCGCAGCACCGCGCGCAGGTCCGCGGAATGCTCGTTGCCCAGGCACAGCAGCAACCGGCCCTCGACGGTGAGCCGCACCCGGTTGCAGAGGTGGCAGAAGTTGTGGCTGTGCGGCGAGATGAAGCCGACGCGGATCGCGCTGTCCGGCATCCGGTAATAGCGCGCCGGGCCGCCGCTGTCGTCACCGACCGCCTCCAGCGCGTGGCGGGCGCGGATCAGCGCGCGCACTTCCTCGCTGGAACAGAAACTGGCCGCGCGATCGCGGTCGTCCATGCGACCGAGCGGCATCTCCTCGATGAAGGTGATGTCGGTGCCGCGTTCGCGTGCGAACTCGAGCAGCGCCAGCACCTCGTCGTCGTTGTTGCCGCGCAGGATCACGCTGTTCAGCTTCACGCGCTCGAAACCCGCGGCGAGCGCCGCGTCGATGCCGGCCAGCACCTGCGCGAGCTCGCCCACGCGCGTCAGCGCGCGAAAGCGCCGTGCATCGAGGCTGTCGAGGCTGATGTTCAGCCGCTTCACGCCGGCCTGGCGCAGCGCCGGCGCCATCTTCACCAGCTGCGAGCCGTTGGTGGTGAGCACCAGCTCGCGCAATCCGGGCAGCGCCGCGATGCGCTCGCACAGCCACAGCACGTCGTGCCTGACCAGCGGCTCGCCGCCCGTCAGGCGGATCTTCCTGACGCCAAGCGTGACGAAGGCCTCGGCGACCGCGGCCAGTTCCTCGAGGCTGAGGATCTCGCGCCGTGGCAGGAACTGCATGTCCTCGGCCATGCAGTAGACACAGCGGAAGTCGCAGCGGTCGGTGACCGAGATCCGCACGTAGTCTACCCGGCGACCGAAACGGTCGACCAACGCCGGTGTGGCCGCCGCGGCGGGAGGCACGATCGCGTTCACGGCCGCGCCACCGTCACCGGCGTCCGCGGCCAGGCAACGGCGGCGTCAGGCGCGCTTGTGGCTGCCATCGCAGAGCGGCCGGTTGGCCGTCGCCTTGCAGGCGCAGAAATAGACGGTGCGGGTATCGGCCGCCTCGTATTTCACCGGCGTGAAGCCGGTTTCCTTGTGCGAGCCATCGCAGAACGGCTGCCGCGCCGAGCGCCCGCAGCTGCACCACCAGTAGCTCTTGCCCGCTTCGACCTCGACCGCGATCGGGGCATCGCCCGCACGCACGGCTGTGTCCATCGGCACGCCTCCCGTATCAGAGCAGCTCGAGGATCTTCTCCGCGGCCGACACGTCGAGCCCCGGGTTCGGTTCCACCGCCAGGTGGCGCACCACGCCGTCCTCGGCGACCAGCGCGAAGCGCTGCGAACGCGTACCCATGCCGAAGCCGCTGCCGTCGAGCTCGAGCCCGAGCGCCCTGGTGAACTCCGCGTTGCCATCGGCCAGCATCAGCAGCTCCTCGGCGTTTTGCGCCTTGCCCCAGGCGTTCATCACGAACACGTCGTTGACCGCCATGCACGCGATGGTATCCACGCCTTTGGCCTTGATGCGGTCGGCGTTGACCACGTAGCCGGGCAGGTGCGCCGCGGTGCAGGTGGGCGTGAACGCGCCGGGCACCGCGAACAGCACGACCTTGCGGCCGCGGAAGATGTCGTCGGTGCCGATGTTCTCGGGACCCTTTTCACCCATCTTCTTCAGGGTGATGGATGGAATGCGATCGCCGACCTTGATCGTCATGGATATGCGCTCCGCTGCAATCGGAATGGATGGGACGCCGGACCATGGTAGCAGAGGCGCCGGCGGTTATTCACCGGCAGTTGATACGGATATGCGCGCCGTTCAGTTCACCAGCAGCACCTGGCAGCGCATGCGCGAGAGCCCCTGCAGCGCGGCGGCGCGGCTGCCGCCTTCCGGCAGGTCGCCGGCCACCATCACGGTGTTGCCGGGGCGGTCGTCGACGTCGCCGAGCATCGCCGGTACCTCGCTGTGCGCGGGGTGCTCGCGCACCACGACCACCAGCCCGGTGGCTTCCAGCTCGCGGCGCAGCGCGGCGTCGAGTTCGCCGGCCACCACCACCTCGAGCACGTGATGATCCTCGTGCGCGAGCCGCGCCCCGATCTCCAGCGCCCGCCGGCTGGCCGCGCTCTGCCCGCACAGCACGAACACGCGCGGCGGCCGGTTCTCGCGCACGCGCACGCGCACCAGCGTGCGCTCGCGCGGTTGCAGCAGCAGCAGTTCGACGCGCAGCGCGGCGTCGCTGATCGCTTCCTCGCGCCGCGCGCGCGTGACCTCGAACCTTCCCTTGACGCGGCTGCGGTGGATGACCGCCGTGAAGCGCCGTTCGGCATCGCGCGAAAGACAGCGCAGGGCCTGCTCCACGCGTGGACCCGAGATTTCGCGCGCGCGCGCGGAGGACAGCGAGATCTCCTGCGTGAACGGCAGGTCCGCCACGCTGTAGACGTCGTCGTCCTCGACGAACAGCGCGTCGAGCTCGGCCTGCAGTTTGGCCGCGATCAGCGCCGCGGCCTCGATCAGCGCGGTGTCGCAGTTCAGCGCATCCAGCGCGAGCATGATGCGGCGCAGCCGGCTCGACTCCCTGCGGTCGCTGGTGTTCACGGCTTCGCCTCGGCACCCTGGTGGTCGTTGCCGCCCTGGCGGTCGTTGGCCGCATGGC
>CAUJIL010000314.1 GCA_963204845.1 Pseudomonadota bacterium
GCGCGCATTATACCCGCCGGACCGGGTCCCGCAAGCCGGAATCTACGCTTGTTCGGCCGTAGATCCGGGCTGTGCCCGGACGACTTGCGTAGGTCCGGGCTGTGCCCGGACGTGAATTGTTCGGCCACAGGCCGAACCTACGGGGCCACGAAGAGGCGCTCCTTCAATGCCACCAGGCGGTCGCGCACGCGCGCAGCTTCCTCGAACTCCAGGTTCTTCGCGTGACGGTACATCTGCTCCTCCAGGCGCGCGATCTCGCGGTGCACCTCGGCGGGCCGCATGTCCTCGGCGTGGCGGTAGTCGGCCCTGGGCTCCGCCGCCTCGCGCAGCCGCCCGCGTCCGCGCTGCGGCCCGCCGTAGGCGCCTTCCAGGATGTCGGCCACGTCCTTCTTCACGCCCACCGGAACGATGCCATGCTCGGCGTTGTGCAGGAGTTGCTTCTCGCGCCGGCGCTCGGTCTCGTCGAGCGCACGCTGCATCGAGCCGGTGATCCTGTCCGCATAGAGGATCGCCGAACCGTTGAGGTTGCGCGCCGCGCGACCGATGGTCTGGATCAGCGAGCGCTCCGAGCGCAGGAAACCCTCCTTGTCGGCGTCGAGGATAGCGACCAGCGCCACCTCGGGCATGTCCAGCCCCTCGCGCAGCAGGTTGATGCCGACCAGCACGTCGAACTCGCCGAGCCGCAGATCCCGGATAATCTCCACGCGCTCGACCGTCTCCACGTCGGAGTGCAGGTAGCGCACGCGCACGCCGTGTTCGCCGAGGTACTCGGTGAGGTCCTCGGCCATGCGCTTGGTGAGCACCGTCACCAGCACGCGCTCGTTGCGCGTCACACGCAGTCGGATCTCCGACAGCAGATCGTCTACCTGGGACGAGGCCGGACGCACGATCACCTGCGGATCGACCAGCCCGGTCGGGCGCACCACCTGCTCGACCACGCGCCCCGCGTGCTCCATCTCGTACGGGCCCGGCGTGGCGGACACGAAGATCAGCTGCGGCACGCGCCGCTCCCACTCCTCGAAGCGCAACGGGCGGTTGTCGAGCGCCGACGGCAACCGGAAGCCGTACTCGACCAGCGTTTCCTTGCGCGATCGATCGCCACGATACATGCCGCCGAGCTGCGGAATCGTCACGTGCGATTCGTCGACCACGACCAGCGCATCGGGCGGGATGTAGTCGAACAGCGTCGGTGGCGGCTCGCCCGGACCGCGCCCCGAGAGGTGACGCGAGTAGTTCTCGATGCCGGTGCAATAGCCGAGCTCGCGGATCATCTCCATGTCGTAGCGCGTGCGCTGTTCGAGGCGCTGCGCCTCGACGAGCTTGTCGGCCGCGCGCAGCTCGGTGAGGCGCTCGGCAAGCTCGGCCTCGATCTTGTCCACCGCGCCGAGCAGCGTCTCGCGCGGCGTGACGTAATGCGACTTCGGGTAGATCGTCACCCGCGGCAGGCTGCGCTGCACCGCGCCGGTCAGCGGATCGAACACCGAGATCTGCTCGACCTGGTCGTCGAACAGTTCGATGCGCACGGCCTCCTGCTCGGATTCGGCCGGAAACACGTCGATCACGTCACCACGCACGCGGTAGGTGCCACGCTGGAAATCGACGTCGTTGCGCTGGTATTGCAGCTCCGCGAGCCGCAGCAGCAGCGCACGCTGGTCGATGCGGTCGCCGCGATCGACGTGCACCACCATCTTCAGGTACGACTGCGGGTCGCCGAGGCCGTAGATCGCCGACACCGTCGCGACCACGATCGCGTCCTCGCGCTCGAGCAGCGCCTTGGTCGCCGACAGGCGCATCTGCTCGATGTGCTCGTTCACCGACGCGTCCTTCTCGATGAAGGTATCGGACGACGGCACATAGGCCTCGGGCTGGTAGTAGTCGTAATACGAGACGAAGTACTCGACCGCGTTGTCGGGGAAGAACTCGCGGAACTCGCCGTAGAGCTGCGCGGCCAGCGTCTTGTTCGGCGCGAGCACGATCGTGGGGCGCTGGATGTGCTCGATCACGTGCGCGATGGTGAAGGTCTTGCCCGAACCGGTGACACCGAGCAGCACCTGCGACAGCAGGCCTGACCCGATGCCATCGACGAGCATGGCGATCGCCTGCGGCTGGTCACCGGCGGGGGCGAACGACGAGCGGATGGTGAAGCGTTTCATCGGCACAGACCCGGTGGTGGAGCGGAACGACGCTTCCGCCTGCCGCGAAAAATCCGTTCATTCTACGCGCCGCAAAGAGCCATGGATCGCCCATCCCGGGCGGCACCATGCCCTGGAGTGTCGCATCACCGTTTCGTATTGACCTCGCCCTACCCCCTCATTAAGATACGCCGCCTCGACGAGCACCGGTTCATTCCGCCTTAGCTCAGTTGGTAGAGCAGCTGACTGTTAATCAGCGGGTCGTTGGTTCGAGCCCAACAGGCGGAGCCACTTTTGAGTGGAAAAACAGGGGGTTAGCGCAAGCTAGCCCCCTTTCTTTTTGTGATCACCGCGTCCGGGGTAACCGTGGGGGTAACTTTTCGCCCCCTGCCCCACCGCCGCCATCCTCCCGCCCTTGCCTGTGCGGAACATGTCCCGGCGAGGTTCAGCATGGCCGTCTGCACATCCCGCACACGGTTCACGACACCGAAGATCGGGTTGTACTGCGTGTTGATCGACGAGAAGTACCGCGTGATGGGCGCGGCGACGGCCAGCAGGTCGTGCAGATCCTGCGTGTCCAGGCTCTTGATGGACTGCGCCATCCGCATCGCACGCGGGTCGCGCTCGTTGAAGATGATCGCCCGCTCGACGATGCTGCCCTTACGGGTCGGCACCTTCACGACAATGACGTTATCTCGCTGCTTGAACAGCGGGTCCGGGTATTCGACCACCTGTTCGACGGCGTTCACCTTGCGCACTTCTTTCTTGATCGGCGGCCGGTCGGTGCGCCAGAACTCCGGGTTCTTGTTGGTCAGCGCCAGCGCGTACAGCGCGCGACCGACACGCGCCTTCTCGCCGCGCACTATGGCCTTGTCGCGGGCGTTCGCGACGTTGCCAAGGATGTCCGCCACCGCCAGCGCGGGCCCCGTGCGCCGCCTCGGCGTTCGTCATGCCCGAGCCGC
>CAUJIL010000315.1 GCA_963204845.1 Pseudomonadota bacterium
ACTGGTCTCGGGCGGCGAGCGTCTCGGCTACCGCGAGTTCCGCGAGCGCGCCGCGCGGCTCGCGCGGTGGCTGCGCGCGCGCGGCATCGGCGCCAACGACACCGTCGGCATCCAGGCGGCGAATTCGATCGCGTTCCTCGAGGCGACCTTTGCCGCATACATGCTGCGCGCCACGCCGGTCAACGTGAACTACCGCTACACCGCCGACGAATCGAAATACATCTACAGCAACGCGGGCCTCGCGGCGCTCTTCTACGACACCGCGGTCGAGGACGCAGTCGCCGGAGCACTCGATGTCGTGCCGGGACTGAAGGCGGTGGTGCGCATCGGTGACGGTGCACCCCGGCTGCCGGGGGCCGTTCCTTACGCGACGGCAGCTGCCGGCGCACCCGGCACGCTGGAGGACATCGAGCGCAGCGACGACGACGTGCTGCTGCTCTACACCGGCGGCACCACCGGCATGCCCAAGGGCGTGATCTGGACGCACAAGGCGCTGTTCTATGCTGCCTTCGGCGGTGGCAGCAGCCTGCATCCGGCCGGGCCGATCGCCATCCCGGCGGAACTCGCCGACCGCGTGCGCGAAACCTATCCGTTGCGTCAGCTGCCGTGCGGACCGCTGATGCACGGCGCCGGCATGTGGGCCACGACCATCGGGCTGCTCGCGGGGTGCACGGTGTACCTGAACGACCGCCCCAACTTCGACGTCGAGTACATCCTCGGACTGATCAGCGAGGAGAAGATCAGTTGCCTGAACGTGATTGGCGACGCCATGGTGCTGCCGCTGCTGGACGCGCTGCGGCGCGAACCGGACCGCTGGGACCTGAGCAGCATCGTCGCGGTATCCAATGGCGGCGCCATGCTGTCGGAACACGCCCGCGAGGCGCTGCGCCCGTACCTCGCGCCCAACGTCTACATCGTCGACAGCATGGGTTCCTCGGAAACCGGTACCTCGGGCGGTGGCACCAAGCCGAGCGACGGCGGCCTGCTGCGCATGCCGCCGAGCCCCACCGTGGCGGTGCTGGTCGACGGCGTGCGCTTCGCCACGCCGGGCGAGATGGGGATCCTGGTACGCATGGGGCACTTGCCTGTCGGCTATTTCCGCGATCCCGAGAAGACCGCGAAGACCTTCGTGACCATCGACGGGAAGCGCTGTGCGATCAGCGGCGACAGCGCGCGCCTGGAACCCGATGGTTCGATCACCGTGTTCGGCCGCGATTCGCAGTGCATTAACACTGGCGGCGAGAAGGTGTTCACGGAAGAGGTGGAGGAAGGTCTGCGCTCGTATCCCGGCGTGAGCGACGCGGTGGTGGTCGGCGTCGCGGACCCGCGCTGGGGCCAGAAGGTGGTGGCGCTGGTCGAGCTGGGCGAGGACGTCGCCGCGGACGCGGAGGCGATGAAGCGGCATTGCCGCACGAAACTCGCCGGCTACAAGGTGCCGAAGGAGGTGCTGTTCGTCGACGAGGTGCCGCGCAGCCCGATGGGCAAGGCCGACTACCGCTGGGCACTCACCACGGCCGAACGGCTGCTCGGGGACTGAACGGTCCTGCCGCGGTGTCGGCGCGGGTCGTTCAGCGGCCGCGCCGGCGCTGCGGGATGCGGCGCTCCACGGCGGCGAGCTGATCGGCGAGTCCCTCGCGCAACACGTCCCCCGACGAGATCTTCTCGTGGTAGGGCCGCAGCTTAAGGAAGAACTGCTGCTGCTCGGGCGCCAGCTCCTCCACCCGCGCCAGCGAGATCGGCGAGTGATAGCCCATGTCGGTGACCTCGATATGCAGCAGGTTCATCACCTGGCAGCAGAACAGCCACTTGGTCAGCGCGAGATCCTTGCCACGGAAACCGAGCGCGTACAGCGTCTCGCCGACCACGTGTGTGATGGCGAGCCAGCCGGCGGAGGTCTTGCCGTCGACACCCGTGACCTTGAACATCATCGGGTAGCGCTTGCCGAGTTCGTACAACGTCCACGTCCAGTCCGCGAGCGTCTTCTTCCAGTCCTGGCCGGCGACCGGATCGGGCATCCGGAACTGCTTGCAGACTTCGCTCGCCACCTCGGCGAGCAGTGCTTCACGACTCGGAAAATAGTTGTACAGCGCCATCGACACCGTGCCGAGCCGGCGCGCCACGCTCGCCAGCGTGAACTGCTCGACGCTGCAGTTCTCCAGCAGCTTCAGCGATTCGGCGAGGATCGCCTCGCGCGAGATCCGCGCGGGGCGTCCGACGCGAGCCCGGCGCGCACGGCGCGCACCCGTTGAAGCTTCCACCCTGGCATCCATAGATTTCCTTCCCGGTGCCGGCGGCACCGTGACGATTGCATCGACGACCGGCGCACTATACCAGCCCGCGCGCTCGCCACCGCAAGCCCGCGCTCAGGGGATCGCACCGCCGTGCTTCAGCGCCGCGATCTGCTCCCACGTGTACCCCAGCTCGAGCAGCACCCGCTCGGTATCGGCGCCGTATTCCGGCGCCGGCGCGTCCACGCAGGAGTTCACGCCGTCGAAATCCGCCGGGCCGGCCGGCATGCGAACACGCCCGTGGGTCGGATCGTCGAT